>NZ_JBVIYK010000001.1:0-5355 GCF_055592645.1 Streptomyces sp. NPDC041108
AAACGCCCGGTTACATTCCGAACCCGGAAGCTAAGCCTTACAGCGCCGATGGTACTGCAGGGGGGACCCTGTGGGAGAGTAGGACGCCGCCGAACAAATATTGAGAGCTGGTCCCCGAATTTCGGTTCGGGGACCAGCTCTTTTTTGTTGTGCGTCACTTGGAGTTCACGTTGCCCGACCAGGATCCGCAGCATGGGTACCGTTGGAATGCTCAGGGCCGCGGGTGTCGGCGCCGGTGACGAGGTCGTAGTGCCGGCGTTCGGGAATCCGGAGGTCGCTCAGGCGGTGAGTCTGGCAGGTGCCGTGCCGGTGTTCGCCGACATAGACCCGGCGACGTACTGCCTGGACGCGACGGCCGTCGAGGCCGCGGTGACCTCGCGGACGGTGGCGGCGGTCGTCGTCCATCGCTTCGGCAGGTCGGCCGACGTCGCGGCGCTGCGTCAGGTCGGGCAGCGGCATGGGCTGTTGGTGCTGGAACAGGGAGAGTCGGAGACGCCGTACAGCGAACTGGGGGAGCGTCGGCGGCGGGCCGCGTACCTCAGTGCGAAGCTGAAGGGCGTACGCACTCCCGAAGGGTGTGACGGGCACACCTTCCAGCAGTACGTCGTGCGGGTGCCCGGGAACGGGCGCCCGGACCGGGACGCCTTCGCGCGGGCCGTGCGGGCCAAGGGAGTTGCGTGCGGAGTGCCGGTGAAGACACCGGTGCATCGGATGCCCGGATTCCGGCGGGACGTGTGTCTGCCGGAGACCGAGAGGGCGGCCGACGAGACGCTGGCGCTGCCGATCGGCGGCGAGATGTCGCGGCGCGAGCTGCAGAGGCTGGTCTCCGTGTGCAACGCCCTCGGCGGGCTGCTGCAGCCGGCCTTCTAGTGCATGTCGGCAGTGCGCTGGGTGGTTCGAGGCAGGCGCCGGTTCGGGGTATGATCTATCTCGTTGCCGCGAGGGAAACCTCGAACAGGTGACAGGCCCCTATAGCTCAGTCGGTAGAGCGTCTCCATGGTAAGGAGAAGGTCAACGGTTCGATTCCGTTTGGGGGCTCAAGCGAAAGGCCCCGCCCGATTGGGCGGGGCCTTTGTCGTACCCGGAGTCAGTCCGTCTGGAGGCCCGGGACCCGCATCGCCAGGATGGCCATGTCGTCGGAAGGCGCGTCGGAGGCGAAGCGTTCGACCGCGCGCATGACGCGGGCCGCGACCGCGCCCGCGGTGAGGCCCGTGCAGGTGGTGAGGACCTCGGCGAGGCCGTCGTCGCCCAACATGCGGGTGCCCTCGCGGCGTTCGGTGACGCCGTCCGTCACACACAGGAGCACGTCACCGGGGTCGAGGGTGACCGTCTGCTCGTACAGTTCCAGGTCCTCCATGACGCCGAGAAGGGCCTGGGGTTCGGCGGCGGGCTCGACCGTGCCGTCCTGGCGCAGGCGCAGTGGGAGCGGATGGCCGGCGCAGACCACCTTCAGGACGGCGCTGCCGTCCTCCTGGGGCCACAGCTCGCCGTACAGGAGTGTCAGGAAGCGACTGCGGGCGCCCTCGTCGATGATGGCGGAGTTGAGGCGCTCCAGGACCGCCGGGCCCGCGTAGCCCTCGCGGGCCAGCAGACGCAGGGCGTGGCGGGCCAGGCCGGTGACGGCGGCGGCTTCGGGGCCGGTGCCGCAGACGTCGCCGATGGCGAAGCCGTACGCGCCGTCGCGGATGGGGAAGAGGTCGTAGAAGTCACCGCCGACCTCATTGCCCTCGCCGGCCGCGCGGTAGATGACCTCGACCTCGACGCCGTCGATCTGGGGGAGCTCGGGCGGGAGGAGGCTGCGCTGGAGGGACTGGCTGATGGCCACACGCTCCGAGTACAGGCGGGCGTTGTCCAGGGCCAGGGCCGCTCGGCGGGAGAGATCCTCGGCCAGCTCCAGGATCTCCTGGCGGAAGTGTTCGTCGGTGGGCTTGCCGAGGGTCAGCATGCCGATGACGCGGTTGCGGGCCACGAGGGGCAGGACGACCGTCTCGCCGCCGACCGCCGAGGCGGTCGCCAGTGTGGTGCCGATGCCGGAGCTGACCGTGGCGGGCTCGCCGAGGCCGAGGCTGCGCATGGAGGTGCGCAGGGCCGCCTGGTGGGCCGCCTCGGCGGGTGCCGTCCAGATGCGGGCGCCCGGGGTGGGGATGGGCTCCGGCGGGCGGATCTTGGAGAGGAGGGCCTTGAGGCCGTCGATGAGGTCCTCGTCCTCGTGCAGGACGTAGCTGAGGTAGGGGTCGGAGGCCTGGTCGGCGATCGTGTAGACGGCGCACCAGGTGGCGAGCGTCGGGATCGTCATCTGGGCCATGAGGGCCAGGGTCTGGTCGCGGTCCAGGGTGCCCGCGAGGAGGTCGGAGGCCTCGACCAGGAAGCTCAGGGAGCCGCGGCGCAGGCGTTCCAGCTCGCCGAGGCGGGCGGACTCGACGGCCAGGGCGATGCGGTCGGCGGCGAACTGCAGGCGCAGGGCCTCCTCGTTGGAGTACCGGCCGTGGGACTCCGCGGCGACGCCGAGGGAGCCCGTGAGGCGGCCCTCGACCTTGAGGGGGACCGTGACGACCGAGCGCATGCCGGTGCCGTTGAGAAGGGGGACGGCGCCGGGGACGGCCGTGAGGTCGTCGTGGACGGCGGGCATCCGGGCGGAGCCGTAGCGGCCGGGGCCGGCGTCCACGGGGACGCGGGCGAAGCGCTGGCGGGCGGAGGGGAGGCCCGTGGAGGCCCGGACCTCCAGCTCCGTCTCGTCGTCGGTCGCGAGGAGGAGGAAGGCGGAGTCGCCGTCGAGCATGTCGCGGGCGCGCTCGACAGTGCGCTGGAGGAGGCCGTCGAGGTCGTCGGGGGCGGGGGAGCCGATGAAGACCTCGAAGGGGTCCGTGGCCTGGCCCTCGCCGGAACCGGAGCCGTCGCCGGCGGACATGCGCAGCGGGGTCTGCAGGACTGCGCGCTCGTGGTCGCGGACGAGGAGGCAGACCGTGGAGGGGTCTCCGGCGGTGTCGCGGACCCGGAGATGGGAGGCGTAGACGGGAGTCACGCGGCCGTCGGCGGCGCGGATGCCGTAACTGCCCTCCCAGCGGGAGAGCTGGAGGGCCTCGACGACGCCGGTGCTGGTGCCGGGGGTGTGCGGCCAGGCCGCGAGATCGGTGAGGGGCTTGCCGATGACGTGGTCCGGGGCGTATCCGAAGAGTTCCTCGGCGTCCTCGTTCCAGGCGCCGATCGCGCCCGCGCGGTCGATCTGGACGACCGCGACGCGGACCCGGCCGTCGGCGAGCGGCAGCAGGTCGGGGGGGAGTGCCGGGCCGGCCGAGCGGGTGCCCACCGGGCGGTCGGGGAGGTCGAGTTGGAACCAGACCTGCTTGTGGGTGGACGTGTACTCGACGCCCCAGCGGGAGGCCATCGCCGCGCACAGTTGCAGGCCGCGGCCGCCTTCGCGGTCCGGGCTGCCCATGTTGACGTGGCTGCCCTGGAGGGGGATCTCACGTTCGGGGTATCTGTCGGCGACCTCGATGCGTACGCCGTCGTCGGCCCGCAGGCACAGGACGTCGGCGGAGGTTCCCGCGTGGACCACCGCGTTGGTGACGAGTTCGCTGGTGAGGACGACGGCGTCGTCGACGATGTCGGCGAAGCCCCAGCCCTGGAGGGTGTCGCGGACGAATGAGCGGGCGGTCGCGACGGATCGTGAGACGGCAGCGAAGCTGGCGGCCGCGCGCGCGGTGATCACAGCACTCCTTGTCCGGTTCTCGACGTGGGGGGATCCTGGGACGGCCTCCTGCCGGGGCAGGGGCCGGTTCTCCGTCGGCCTGGGTTCCTGGGGGGTCTCCCCGGGATGCAGTCCGGTGGTCATGGTGCGGCCGCCCCTCCGATGCCTGCCCGCTCGTGCTCGTGCGCCACCGCCCAGGCCGGACGGGACCGGCATGGCTGGACAGCCGCATGCAAGGTTACTTACCTTCGCCGTCCATGCGGATGCCGGTCGTCTGTGTTTCCGTCCGGAGGTGTGCGGACCGTGTGCGAAGCTGCCGAACTGTTATGGCCTGGTTCAGCCATGGTGAAACACTGGGCAGGCTCCCAGGAGCAGGCCGGGTGGGTCCGAGTGCCTTCCCGGTGCGGCGGAGGGCGGCGGCCGATCCGCCCGTGAGTACCCGAGTACGAAGCGGTACGAGTGGTACGAGTGGTGTGAGCAGTATGAAGCGTTCGAATGCGGCGTAGTACGTCCAGTAGGACCGGTCGACCCTTGCGGGAGGGGCACAGTGGAGTCTGGCGCAGCGACGCGAGGCACGAAGGCGCGCGCGAAAGGCGGACAGTCCCTGAGCGAGCAGCGCAAATCACGTAAACCGCGCAATGGGACCACCACTGTGGATACCGCTGCCCTGAACCGGCTGCTCACGGCGTTGGAAGCGATGCGGGACGGCAACTTCCGCAAGCGGCTGACGGTCTCGGGCGACGGTGTGATGTCCGAGATCGCCGCCGTGTACAACGAGGTGGCGGACCGGAACCTGCATCTGACGGGCGAGCTGTCGCGTGTGCGGCGTGTGGTGGGTCGTGAGGGCAAGCTCACCGAGCGGCTGGAGACGGGCGCCACCGAGGGGTCCTGGGCGGCCGCGATCGACGCGTCGAACGCGCTGGTCGACGACCTCGTGCGGCCTGTCTCCGAGGTCAGCCGGGTGCTGTCGGCGGTCGCGGAGGGCGATCTGTCGCCCCGTATGGAGCTGCGGTCGCAGGGGCCGGACGGGACCGGGCATCCGCTGCGCGGGGAGTTCCTGAAGGTCGGGCGTACCGTCAACAACCTGGTCGACCAGCTGTCGACGTTCACGGACGAGGTCACGCGCGTGGCCAGCGAGGTGGGCACCGAGGGCAAGCTGGGCGGGCAGGCCAAGGTGCGGGGCATGTCCGGTTCGTGGAAGGACCTGACGGAGTCCGTCAACACCATGGCGCACCGGCTCACCGCGCAGGTGAGGGACATCGCGCTGGTGACGACGGCGGTCGCGAAGGGCGATCTGTCCCGCAAGGTCACCGTGCACGTGGCCGGCGAGATGCTGGAGCTGAAGGAGACCGTCAACACGATGGTCGACCAGCTCTCGGCCTTCTCCTCCGAGGTGACCCGGGTCGCCCGGGAGGTGGGCACCGACGGGCAGCTCGGCGGTCAGGCCGAAGTGCCCGGTGTGGCGGGTGTGTGGAAGGAACTCACCGATTCGGTGAACACCATGGCCGGCAATCTCACCGCGCAGGTGCGGGGGATCGCCCAGGTCACCACGGCGGTCGCCAACGGTGATCTGTCGCAGAAGGTCACCGTGCCCACACGCGGTGAGGTCGCCAAGCTCGCCGAGACCATCAATCAGATGACCGAGACCCTGCGGATCTTCGCCGACG
>NZ_JBVIYK010000001.1:5451-75864 GCF_055592645.1 Streptomyces sp. NPDC041108
GACGAGGTCACGCGGGTGGCGAACGAGGTGGGTGCCGAGGGCCGGCTGGGCGGTCAGGCGCAGGTGCCGGGCGCGGCGGGGACGTGGAAGGACCTCACCGATTCGGTGAACACGGTCTTCCGGAACCTCACGATCCAGGTGCGGGACATCGCGGCGGTGACCACGGCGGTCGCCGACGGTGATCTCTCGCAGAAGGTCACCGTGGACGTGGCCGGGGAGATGCTGGAGCTGAAGAACACCGTCAACGGGATGGTCGATCAGCTCTCCTCCTTCGGTGACGAGGTCACGCGGGTGGCGAACGAGGTGGGTGCCGAGGGCCGGCTGGGCGGTCAGGCGCAGGTGCCGGGCGCGGCGGGGACGTGGAAGGACCTCACGGACTCCGTCAACACGGCGTTCCGGAACCTCACCGGCCAGGTGAGGAACATCGCGGCGGTGACCACGGCCGTGGCCAACGGCGATCTCTCGCAGAAGGTCACCGTCGATGTCGCGGGCGAGATGCTCGAACTGAAGAACACCGTGAACACGATGGTGGACCAGCTGTCGTCGTTCGCCGACCAGGTGACGCGGATGGCCCGGGACGTGGGCACCGAGGGCCGGCTCGGCGGTCAGGCCCGCGTGGACGGTGTGTCCGGGACGTGGAAGGAACTCACGGACTCCGTCAACTCGATGGCCGGCAACCTCACCTCGCAGGTGCGCAACATCGCGCAGGTGACGACGGCGGTGGCGCGGGGCGACCTGTCCCAGAAGATCGACGTCGACGCGCGCGGCGAGATCCTGGAGCTGAAGAACACCATCAACACGATGGTCGACCAGCTCTCCTCCTTCGCCGACCAGGTGACCCGGGTGGCCCGGGACGTGGGTACGGAGGGCCGGCTCGGCGGTCAGGCGCAGGTGCCCGGGGTCGCCGGTGTGTGGCGGGACCTGACCGAGTCGGTGAACGGCATGGCCGGCAATCTGACCGGCCAGGTCCGCAACATCGCGCAGGTCGCCACTGCGGTGGCCCGCGGCGATCTGTCCCAGAAGATCACCGTGGACGCGCGCGGCGAGATCCTGGAGCTGAAGAACACGCTGAACACGATGGTGGACCAGCTGTCGTCGTTCGCGGAGGAGGTCACCCGGGTCGCCCGCGAGGTGGGTACGGAGGGCCAGCTCGGCGGTCAGGCCGAGGTGCAGGGCGTCTCCGGCACCTGGAAGGACCTCACGCAGTCGGTGAACTTCATGGCGAACAACCTGACGATCCAGGTGCGCCAGATCGCCGAGGTCACGACCGCCGTCGCCAAGGGCGACCTGTCGAAGAAGATCACCGTCGACGCCAAGGGCGAGATCCTCGAACTCGTCACCACCGTCAACACGATGGTGGACCAGCTGTCGTCCTTCGCCGAGCAGGTGACCCGGGTGGCCCGCGAGGTGGGCACCGAGGGGATCCTGGGCGGTCAGGCGCACGTGCCGGGCATCACCGGCATCTGGAAGGACCTCAGCGGCAACGTCAACCTGATGGCCAAGAACCTCACCATGCAGGTGCGGAACATCTCCCAGGTCGCTGCCGCCGTCGCCAACGGCGACCTGACCCGTACGGTGACGATCGAGGCGGCCGGCGAGGTCGCGGAGCTGGCCGACACCTTCAACAGCATGGTGAAGACGCTCAGTTCGTTCGCCGACCAGGTGACCAAGGTGGCCCGTGAGGTGGGCACGGACGGCATCCTGGGCGGCCAGGCGCACGTACCCGGTGTGGCGGGCACGTGGAAGGATCTCACCGAGTCCGTGAACTCGATGGCGTCCAACCTCACCGGCCAGGTCCGCAACATCGCGATGGTGACGACCGCCATCGCCAAGGGCGACCTGACCAAGAAGATCGACATCGATGCCCGCGGCGAGATCCTTGAACTGAAGACGACCATCAACACGATGGTGGACCAGCTGTCGTCCTTCGCCGAGGAGGTCACCCGGGTGGCCCGGGAGGTGGGCACCGAGGGGCAGCTCGGCGGCCTCGCGCGCGTGCGGGACGTCGACGGCACCTGGCGGGACCTCACCGAGTCGGTGAACGAGATGGCCGGGAACCTGACCCGGCAGGTGCGTGCCATCGCGCGCGTGGCCACGGCGGTGACCCGGGGCGACCTGAACCTCAAGATCGACGTCGACGCGTCCGGCGAGATCAAGGAGCTGCAGGACTACATCAACAAGATGATCGCCAACCTGCGCGACACCACGATCGCCAACCAGGAGCAGGACTGGCTCAAGGGCAACCTCGCCCGGATCTCCGCCCTGATGCAGGGCCGCCGGGATCTCGACGACGTGGCCTCGCTGATCATGAGCGAGCTGACGCCTGTGGTGTCCGCGCAGCACGGCGCGTTCTTCCTCGCGCTGCCGTTCCTCGACGGCAAGGACCTGGCCCCGGACAACGACGACCAGTACGAGCTGCGCATGCTGGGCTCGTACGGCTACTCCATGGGGTCCATGCCGGCGTCGTTCCGGCCGGGTGAGGCGCTGGTGGGGACGGCCGCGAAGGAGAAGCGCACGATTCTGGTGGAGAACGCCCCGAGTGGTTATCTGAAGATCTCCTCCGGGCTCGGCGAGGCGCCCCCGGCGCAGGTGATCGTGCTTCCGGTGCTCTTCGAGGGGACCGTGCTCGGCGTGATCGAGCTGGCGTCGTTCACGCCGTTCACGCAGATCCAGAAGGACTTCCTGAACCAGATCGCGGAGATGATCGCGACCAGCGTCAACACCATCTCCGTCAACACCAAGACCGAGGTGCTGCTGAAGCAGTCGCAGGAGCTGACCGAGCAACTGCGGGAGCGGTCCGACGAGTTGGAGAACCGGCAGGAGGCCCTTCAGGCGTCCAACGCAGAGCTGGAGGAGAAGGCCGAACTGCTGGCCCGGCAGAACCGCGACATCGAGGTCAAGAACACCGAGATCGAGGAGGCGCGGCAGGTCCTGGAGGAGCGCGCCGAGCAGCTCGCGGTCTCCATGCGCTACAAGAGCGAGTTCCTGGCGAACATGTCGCACGAGCTGCGCACCCCCCTCAACTCGCTGCTGATCCTCGCCAAGCTGCTCGCGGACAACGCCGAGTCGAACCTGACGCCCAAGCAGGTCGAGTTCGCCGAGACGATCCACGGGGCCGGCTCGGACCTGCTCCAGCTGATCAACGACATCCTGGACCTGTCGAAGGTCGAGGCGGGCAAGATGGACGTCTCGCCGACCCGTATCGCCCTCGTCCAGCTCGTCGACTACGTGGAGGCCACCTTCCGGCCGCTGACGGCGGAGAAGGGCCTCGACTTCTCCGTACGGGTCTCGCCGGAGCTGCCCGCCACGCTGCACACGGACGAACAGCGTCTGCTGCAGGTGCTGCGGAACCTGCTGTCCAACGCGGTGAAGTTCACCGACTCGGGGGCCGTGGAGCTGGTCATCCGGCCGGCCGGCGCGGATGTGCCGGTGGCCATCAAGGAACAGCTGCTGGAGGCGGGCTCGCTGCGGGACGCGGACGCCGACATGATCGCGTTCTCGGTGACGGACACCGGCATCGGCATCGCGGCCAGCAAGATGCGGGTCATCTTCGAGGCGTTCAAGCAGGCGGACGGCACCACGAGCCGCAAGTACGGCGGTACGGGCCTCGGCCTGTCCATCTCGCGGGAGATCGCCCGGCTGCTGGGCGGGGAGATCCATGCGCAGAGCGAGCCGGGACGCGGGTCCACCTTCACCCTGTACCTGCCGCTGCACCCGAGCGAACTGCCCCCGCAGGGCTACGCCCTCAACGCTCCCGCCACGTTGGAGGCGGGGGACCTGCTGGCCTCCGAGAACGAGCTGGCCGAGCGCACCGAGACACCGGCGGAGGTGAAGTCGTACCGCGAGACCCAGAACGGGGCCGCGGCGCTCTTCCGCCGGCGCCGCAGGTCCGTGCCGGCCGCGACCGGCTCCGACCTGCTCCAGCCGGGCAACGGGCAGCCGCAGGAGCACTGGGCGCAGCAGGCCGCGCAGGAGGCGGCGGCGCAAACGCGCCGGACGATCCGCTTCGACGGTGAGAAGGTTCTCATCGTCGACGACGACATCCGCAACGTCTTCGCGCTCACCAGCGTCCTGGAGCAGCACGGCCTGTCGGTGCTGTACGCCGAGAACGGCCGTGAGGGCATCGAGGTCCTGGAACAGCACGACGACGTGACGGTCGTCCTGATGGACATCATGATGCCGGAGATGGACGGATACGCGACGACCACGGCGATCCGCCGGATGCCGCAGTTCGCCGGACTGCCGATCATCGCGTTGACGGCGAAGGCGATGAAGGGCGACCGGGAGAAGGCGATCGACTCGGGGGCCTCGGACTATGTGACGAAGCCCGTCGATCCGGATCATCTGCTGGCGGTCATGGAGCAGTGGATGCGGAGTGAGTGACAGGAGGTGCGGCCCGTGGTCACAATCCGTCGAGAGGCGCGCGGAGTTGCTGACTGAGTGTGGCCGAGGCCGTGTAGGAGCGCGGGATTCGGGGAACCTTCTGGTCCCCGCTTGCGTTTCTGCTACGAGCACAGTGACATCACGGTGACAGGGTGTGGCGACGGGCGGGGTGCGGCTACGATGACCGGCACAAGGACGGGTGGCGCGAGGGAGTCGTCCCCTGGGGTGACACCGACCGGTGTCGCGCCGAGTCCTGCGGACAGGGGAGGCCCCAAGCCGGGGCGAGGAGGGCGGGCCATGGTGCAGAAGGCCAAGATCCTCCTGGTCGATGACCGGCCGGAGAATCTGTTGGCGCTGGAGGCCATCCTCTCCGCGCTCGATCAGACACTGGTGCGGGCATCGTCCGGGGAGGAAGCGCTCAAGGCGCTGTTGACGGATGACTTCGCGGTCATCCTGCTGGACGTCCAGATGCCGGGAATGGACGGCTTCGAGACGGCCGCGCACATCAAGCGGCGTGAACGGACCCGGGACATCCCGATCATCTTCCTCACCGCCATCAACCACGGACCGCACCACACGTTCCGTGGGTATGCGGCGGGTGCGGTCGACTACATCTCGAAGCCGTTCGATCCCTGGGTGCTGCGGGCCAAGGTCTCGGTGTTCGTCGAGCTTTATATGAAGAACTGTCAGCTCAGGGAGCAGGCGGCGCTGCTGCGGCTTCAGTTGGAGGGCGGCGGCAAGGGCGCCGCGGGCGGTTCGAAGGAGCCTTCCGGCGGCATTCTCGCCGAGCTGTCCGCGCGGCTCGCGGCCGTCGAGGAGCAGGCGGAGGCGCTGTCCAAACAGCTCGACGACGACTCGGCGGACGCCGCGGCGGTCGCCACCGCCGCCCATCTCGAACGCAAACTGACGGGCCTGCGCCGGGCGCTGGACGCGTTGGAGCCGGGCACGGGCGGTCCGTCGTCGTTGCCGTCGCCGAACTGAGCAGGTTCCCGGGCGAGTTCCGCGGCGGATTCCCGGGTGCGTTTCCGGGTGCTTGCCTGGGCGCGGGCGGGGTCGGGCAAGTGACCTCGGGCCGCGCCCGTTCGCGTCGGCCGCCGTGGAGTCTGAGGGCCTGTCTGAGGTCCTGTCACACCGCGTCAGCTTCGGGGTCCGGAGTTCGCGACACGAACGGGTGAAGCAGTAGGCACACGTGTCGGCTGTGGTCTCCACCGGTAACCTCACACTCATGGCCTCACGTCAGTCCGCAGCGAAGAAGCCGCCCGCGAAGAAGGCGGCCACTCCGACGAAGGCTCCGGCGAAGAAGGCCCCCGCGAAGAAAGCCGCCGCCAAGAAGGCACCCGCCAAGAGGGCGGCGGCGAGGAAGACGGCCCCTCCGAAGCCGGCGCCCAGTCCCACCGGAGGCGTGTACAGACTCGTACGCGCCGTCTGGCTCGGTGCCGCGCACGCCGTCGGCGCCGTCTTCCGTGGCATAGGGCAGGGCGCGAAGGGTCTCGACCCGGCGCACCGCAAGGACGGCGTCGCGCTCCTGCTGCTCGCTCTCAGCCTGATCGTCGCCGCCGGTACCTGGTCCAACCTGCGCGGCCCGGTCGGCGATCTCGTCGAGATGCTCGTGACCGGCGCCTTCGGCCGCCTCGACCTGCTCGTGCCGATACTGCTCGCGGTCATCGCCGTGCGGTTCATCCGGCATCCCGAGAAGCCCGAGGCCAACGGCCGCATCGTCATCGGCCTGTCCGCGCTCGTCATCGGCATCCTCGGCCAGGTCCACCTCGCGTGCGGCTCGCCCGCGCGCAGCGCAGGGATGCAGGCGATAAGGGACGCCGGGGGGCTCATCGGCTGGGGCACGGCCACCCCGCTGACCTACACCATGGGCGAGGCCCTGGCCGTGGCGATGCTCGTGCTGCTCACCGTCTTCGGACTGCTCGTCGTCACCGCGACACCGGTCAACGCGATCCCGCAGCGGCTGCGGCTGCTCGGGCAGAAGCTGGGCATCATCGCCGACGACGAGGACGACGTCGTCGAGTACGGCGAGGACGACGCCCGCTACGACGAGCAGTGGCGGGACTCGCTGCCCGCGCGCCCCCGCGGGAGGCGGGGCTCCGCCCCCGAGCCGTACGACCCCGACAGTGCCGAGCAGGAGGCCCTCACCCGGCGCCGCCCGAGGCGCTCCGCGGTACGGCAGCCGGACCCGAACCGGCCGATGGACGCCGTGGACGTCGCGGCGGCGGCCGCCGCCGCGCTCGACGGGGCGGTGCTGCACGGAATGCCGCCCTCGCCGGTCGTCGCCGACCTCACCCAGGGCGTGAGCGTGGGCGACCGGGAGGAGACCACTCCCGTCCCGGCCGCGCGCAGCAAGCCGCCCAAGGAGGCACCGCCCGCCGCCAGGCCGCCCAAGGGCGCCCGGCAGGACGCCCTGGTGCCGGATCTGACCAAGAAGGCCCCGGACGAGCCCCGCGAGCTGCCGGCGCGCGCCGAGCAGCTGCAGCTCTCCGGCGACATCACCTACTCCCTGCCCTCGCTCGACCTCCTGGAGCGGGGCGGCCCCGGCAAGACCCGCAGCGCCGCCAACGACGCCATAGTGGCCTCCCTGTCGAACGTGTTCTCGGAGTTCAAGGTCGACGCCGCCGTCACCGGCTTCACCCGAGGACCGACGGTCACCCGGTACGAGGTCGAGCTGGGCCCGGCGGTGAAGGTCGAGCGGATCACCGCGCTGACCAAGAACATCGCCTACGCCGTCGCCAGCCCGGACGTACGGATCATCAGTCCGATCCCCGGCAAGTCGGCCGTCGGCATCGAGATCCCCAACACCGACCGCGAGATGGTCAACCTGGGCGACGTCCTGCGTCTCGCGGACGCGGCCGAGGACGACCACCCGATGCTGGTCGCGCTCGGCAAGGACGTCGAGGGCGGCTATGTGATGGCCAACCTGGCGAAGATGCCGCATGTGCTCGTCGCGGGTGCGACCGGCTCCGGCAAATCTTCGTGCATCAACTGCCTGATCACCTCGGTCATGGTCCGCGCGACCCCCGAGGACGTCCGCATGGTCCTCGTCGACCCCAAGCGCGTGGAGCTGACGGCGTACGAGGGGATCCCGCACCTCATCACGCCGATCATCACCAACCCCAAGCGGGCCGCCGAGGCACTGCAGTGGGTCGTGCGCGAGATGGACCTGCGCTACGACGACCTGGCCGCGTTCGGCTACCGGCACATCGACGACTTCAACGAGGCCATCCGCAACGGCAAGGTCAAGCTGCCCGAGGGCAGCGAGCGCGAGCTGTCGCCGTACCCGTACCTGCTGGTGATCGTGGACGAGCTGGCCGACCTGATGATGGTCGCGCCGCGCGACGTCGAGGACGCGATCGTGCGGATCACCCAGCTGGCGCGCGCGGCCGGCATCCATCTGGTGCTCGCCACACAGCGGCCGTCCGTGGACGTCGTCACCGGTCTGATCAAGGCGAACGTGCCCTCCCGGCTCGCCTTCGCCACCTCCTCGCTCGCCGACTCCCGCGTCATCCTCGACCAGCCCGGTGCCGAGAAGCTGATCGGCAAGGGTGACGGGCTGTTCCTGCCGATGGGGGCGAACAAGCCGACCCGTATGCAGGGCGCGTTCGTGACCGAGGACGAGGTCGCGGCGATCGTGCAGCACTGCAAGGACCAGATGGCGCCGGTCTTCCGGGACGACGTCACCGTGGGCACCAAGCAGAAGAAGGAGATCGACGAGGAGATCGGCGACGACCTCGACCTGCTGTGCCAGGCGGCCGAGCTGGTCGTCTCCACCCAGTTCGGCTCGACCTCGATGCTCCAGCGCAAGCTGCGCGTCGGCTTCGCCAAGGCCGGGCGGCTCATGGACCTCATGGAGTCGCGGGGCATCGTGGGGCCGAGCGAGGGCTCCAAGGCACGTGACGTTCTTGTGAAACCCGACGAGCTGGACGGCGTGCTGGCCGTGATCCGGGGGGAGACTGAGGCGTAAGGGCCGCGGGCGGGATCGCGGAGGGGCGCGAGAAGGGCGCACGGCAGAGAGAACCGGTTGTCCGGCGGGCGGAACGGGGATGCGATTACGGCATCCGGGTATTCGAACGTGACTCACCCGTAAGGAAATGGTGAGCAACCGTTTCCCTTCGGCGTACGTCAAGTTGGACGAGGGGACAGCCCCGTGCCCCACCCTCACCACCAGCAGGATGACCGGCCATTCTGATGGCGTACAAAGTCCCACCGCCCGGTTGCCCCACCCTTTCGTACCCCCCCTAGACTGAACTTCCAGCACAGGTGGCTACACGCTCGAAAGGCGCCCCCGTGTCCATCGGCAACTCCCCTGACGGCAACTTCCCCGAAGACGAGCGTCCGTTCGAAGACGACCGTGACGAACGCTCGGCGGAACGCCCCTCGATCGGTCGTGCCCTCCAGCAGGCACGCATCGCGGCGGGGCTGACCGTCGACGACGTCAGCAACGCCACCCGGGTCCGCATCGCCATCTTGCACGCGATCGAGCAGGACGACTTCGCCCCCTGCGGTGGCGATGTCTACGCGCGCGGTCACATCCGCACCCTCGCGCGCGCGGTGCGCATCGACCCCGCCCCGCTGCTCGAACAGTTCGACGATGCCCACGGCGGACGGCCCGCGCCGACGCCCGCGGCCCCATTGTTCGAGGCGGAACGGATCCGGCCCGAGCGGCGCGGCCCCAACTGGACCGCCGCCATGGTCGCCGCGATCGTCGCGGTGATCGGCTTCGTCGGCTTCACCGCCTTCGACCGCGGGGACGACGACGGCTCCGGCACCCAGGCCGCGGAGGGCTCCACGCCCACGACCAGCAAGCCCGCCCCGTCCAAGCCCAAGACCGACAAGCCCGACGCCGACCCCAAGGCCGACCCGACCGACAGCGCCATCGCGGCAGCGCCCCGCGACAAGGTGACCGTGCGGGTCAGTGCCTCCGACGGGCGCAGCTGGATCTCCGCCAAGGACCACAACGGCCGGCTCCTGTGGGACGGCCTCCTCAAGCAGGGCGAGTCCAAGACCTTCCAGGACGGCTCCAAGATCGACCTCGTCCTCGGCGACGCCGGGGCCGTCCGGCTCTACGTCAACGGCAAGAAGATCGAGGACGATTTCCAGCCCGGCCAGGTCGAACGACTGACGTACACGAAGGGTGACCCCGAGGTCGGCTGAGCCGCCGGTATGTCCGGGCCACGGATGTACAGACGATTCAAAGGAAAACGCGTGCGACGGGGTTGGCCAGGATCGGCCAACCCCGTCGACGTGGGCTGTCACTGGGACGAAGTAGTCTTGAGCCCATGCCTGAACGCCGTACCGTCGCACTCGTCACTCTTGGCTGCGCCCGTAACGAGGTGGACTCGGAGGAGCTCGCAGGCCGCTTGGAGGCGGACGGCTGGGAGCTCGTCGAGGACGCCGAGGAAGCGGACGTCGCGGTCGTCAACACCTGTGGCTTCGTCGAGGCCGCCAAGAAGGACTCCGTCGACGCGCTCCTGGAAGCCAACGACCTCAAGGGTCACGGCAGAACCCAGGCCGTCGTGGCGGTCGGCTGCATGGCCGAGCGGTACGGCAAGGAGCTGGCCGAGGCGCTGCCCGAGGCCGACGGCGTGCTCGGCTTCGACGACTACGCGGACATCTCCGACCGCCTGCAGACCATTCTGAACGGCGGCATCCACGCCTCGCACACCCCGCGCGACCGCCGCAAGCTGCTGCCGATCAGCCCGGCCCAGCGCCAGGAGTCGGCGGCCGAGGTCGCACTTCCGGGGCACGCCCCGGTCGATCTTCCGGAAGGGCTCGCTCCGGCTTCCGGGCCGCGTTCGCCGCTGCGCCGCCGTCTGGACGGTTCACCCGTCGCCTCCGTGAAGCTCGCCTCCGGCTGCGACCGCCGCTGCTCCTTCTGCGCCATCCCCTCCTTCCGCGGCTCCTTCATCTCCCGCCGCCCCTCGGACGTCCTGAACGAGACCCGCTGGCTGGCCGAGCAGGGCGTCAAGGAGGTCATGCTGGTCTCCGAGAACAACACCTCGTACGGCAAGGACCTCGGCGACATCCGGCTGCTGGAGTCCCTGCTGCCCGAGCTGGCCGATGTCGACGGCATCGAGCGAGTGCGGGTGAGCTACCTCCAGCCCGCCGAGATGCGGCCCGGCCTCATCGACGTGCTCACCTCCACGCCCAAGGTCGTGCCCTACTTCGACCTCTCCTTCCAGCACTCCGCCCCGGCCGTGCTCCGCTCCATGCGCCGCTTCGGCGACACCGACCGCTTCCTGGAACTGCTCGACACCATCCGCGCCAAGGCACCCGAAGCCGGCGTGCGGTCCAACTTCATCGTCGGCTTCCCCGGCGAGAGCGAGGACGACCTCGCCGAGCTGGAGCGTTTCCTGAACGGCGCGAGACTGGACGCGATCGGTGTCTTCGGTTACTCCGACGAGGACGGCACCGAAGCGGCGACGTACGAGAACAAGCTGTCCGAGGATGTCGTCGCCGAGCGGCTCGCGCGGGTCTCCCGGCTGGCCGAGGAGCTGGTCTCGCAGCGTGCCGAGGAGCGCGTCGGGCAGACCGTGCGCGTGCTGGTCGAGTCGGTCGACGGCGAGGAGGGCGCGTACGGCCGGGCCGCCCACCAGGCGCCCGAGACCGATGGCCAGGTGCTCTTCACGAGCGGCGAGGAGCTGAGCGTCGGCCTTATGGTCGAGGCGAAGGTGGTCGGCACGGAAGGCGTCGATCTGGTGGCCGAGGTGCTTCCGGGCTCGCACGGCTCCCACGTGTGTACTGAGGAGGCGGCCAGATGACGGGAGTCCCGGCATCCGCGGCGGGCGGCACCTCCGGCGCCAAGGGCGCGACGAGCGCCCCGGGCGTTCCCGGCGCCCCGAGCGCCGCCGCCTCCAGCGCTGCCGGGGAGGCACGGTCCGTGCGTGGCGGGAAGCTGGGAGCCGCCGCCGTCGACCAGGCCAGCCTCTGGAACATCGCGAACATCCTGACCATGGTCCGCCTGGTCCTCGTACCGGGCTTCGTCGTGCTGATGCTCATGGACGGCGGGTACGACCCGGTCTGGCGGGCCTGGGCGTGGGCCGCCTTCGCCGTCGCCATGATCACCGACGTCTTCGACGGCCATCTCGCCCGGACCTACGACCTCGTCACGGACTTCGGCAAGATCGCCGACCCCATCGCCGACAAGGCGATCATGGGTGCCGCGCTGATCTGTCTGTCCTACCTCGGTGATCTGCCGTGGTGGGTGACCGGCGTCATCCTCGGCCGTGAGCTCGGGATCACACTTCTGCGCTTCGTCGTCATCCGGTACGGAGTCATCCCGGCGAGCCGCGGCGGCAAGCTGAAGACCCTGACCCAGGGCATCGCCGTCGGGATGTACGTCCTGGCACTGGAGGGACCGCTGGCCACCCTGCGGTGGTGGGTGATGGGCGCGGCGGTCATTCTGACAGTGGTCACGGGAATCGACTATGTGAGACAGGCCATTGTGCTGCGCCGACAGGGAACCGCCGAGCGCCAGGCCGCGGCGGAGGGAGCGGAACATTGACGTCCACGGCCGCCGAAGTGCTGCGACTACTGACGGTGAGGGGTGAGACGCTCGCCGTCGCCGAGTCGCTGACCGGTGGTCTGGTCGCGGCCGCGCTCACCGCGGCCCCCGGCTCCTCGCAGGCGTTCCGTGGCTCCGTCACCGCGTACGCCACGCAGCTCAAGCACCAGTTGCTCGATGTCGACGCCACCCTCCTGGAGCAGCGGGGGGCGGTGGATCCGCAGGTCGCGGCCCAGATGGCCGAGGGTGTCCGCAAGGCGCTCGGCGCCGACTGGGGAATTTCGACCACCGGGGTCGCGGGTCCCGAACCGCAGGACGGCCAAGCCGTCGGCACGGTCTACGTGGCCGTCACCGGGCCGTCCGCCTCCGATTCCGGCGTATCACGTGGCGGGAAAGTGTCGTCGTTGCGGTTGAACGGCGGCCGGGCGGAAATCCGTATGGAGAGTGTACGGAGCGTACTCGCACTGCTTCTTGAGGAGCTTGCGGGCGAACAGACCGGAAATGAGCGGGCACAGGATACGGAACAGAACGGGGGGACCTGATGTTTGCAGCCCTGAGTGAACACAACAGCGCTCCCCGCACGGCCGCAGCGCAAGGCGGTACGGTGGGGCGTGAAGGATGCGGCTACGCGGTCCGAGGAGGGAGCCACCGATGATTCTGCTCCGTCGCCTGCTGGGTGACGTGCTGCGTCGGCAGCGCCAGCGCCAGGGCCGTACTCTGCGCGAAGTCTCCTCGTCCGCCCGAGTCTCACTCGGCTATCTCTCCGAGGTGGAGCGGGGGCAGAAGGAGGCGTCCTCCGAGCTGCTCTCCGCCATTTGCGACGCGTTGGACGTACGGATGTCCGAGCTCATGCGGGAAGTGAGTGACGAGCTCGCCCTTGCCGAGCTGGCCCAGTCCGCAGCGGCCACCGAGCCGGTGCCAGCACCAGTGCGTCGACCGATGCTCAACTCCGTCTCGGTGGCCGGTGTGCCGCCGGAGCGGGTCACGATCAAGGCACCCGCCGAAGCGGTGGACGTCGTCGCGGCCTGACCTGCCGCGACGGTGTGCGTGAGGTTGGGCGCGTGCCGGTGCAATAGGAGAAGCGAAACGGGAGCCCCGGTCGGGGCCTCCAGGGAGACCTGGGGGCGCCGGCCGGGGCTTTCGCGTCGCGCCTGTCGCGGGTCGGGGGCGGAGTCGGGGCCCGGGCCGGGGAGCCGGGCCCCGCCCGTTTGCCGGGGTGGTGGTGTGCGGTCATGGTGGAGGGGCGGAACGGGGACCTGCGCGCGACGCGTTCATATGTGCGGGCGCACGGGGTCGTACGGTCGTCTCAAGAATCCGGAGCTGCGCTGATGTACGTGGTGAAGAGTCCGCTGTCCGAGGCCGATCTCAGGACCGTCTCCGAGGCGCTGCAGGGCGCCCTCGTCGATCTCGTCGACCTCTCCCTCGTGGCCAAGCAGATCCACTGGAACGTGGTCGGGCCGCGCTTCCGCTCGGTCCATCTCCAGCTCGACGAGGTCGTCGACACCGCACGGCTGCACTCCGACACGGTCGCCGAACGCGCCTCCACCCTGGGTGTCTCGCCGGACGGGCGGGCCCGGACGGTGGCCGGGAGCAGCGGGATCGGCACGGTCCCGGACGGCTGGGTCAAGGACGCGGACGCGGTAGGGACCCTGGTGGACGCGCTCGGCGCGGTGATCACCCGCATGCGGACGCGAGTGGAGAGCACCGCGGACGCGGATCCGGTGAGCCAGGACATCTTCATCCAGATCACGGCGGATCTGGAGAAGCACCACTGGATGTTCCAGGCGGAGAACGGTTAGCGCGACGTCGTCCGGCGCACGCGAGCCGGCGCCGCACTTCCGCGCGCCACCGGCTCGGTGGGCCGTGCGCCCCGGCGCCGGTGGGTGCGGCGGGGGCGTGCGGGCGGCGGTGCGTGTCCCCGGGGCGCATCATGTGTCCTGGGTGCGCGGTCCGCGTGAGAGGGGCGTGCGTCCCTGTGCCGGTGGTGCGCCCTCTCCGGCCGCGACGAGGCCGTCTAGCGTCGTGTCGGGGGCCCGGAGGCCTTGGAGGTGGCGGCCATGCGGATAGCTCGCTGGGGGGCGGCTCTGGGGCTCGGTGCGCTGTGGTGGTGGGGTGTGCTGCGGCTCGCGCTGGTGCCGGACGCCGGCGCGGTGGAGGGGGCCGTCGCGGCCGGGGGGTGGGGGCTGAGCCTCCTGCCTGTGCACTGCGTACCGAAAGGACGGGCACCGGGACGGCCGGGGGGCGCGTCAGGGGGCGCGAGGGGTGGCCCGGTTCTGGAGGGCGCGGTGGGGGCCGCGGTCACCAGGGCATGGCCACCCCGCCGTTCGGGCGGAGGATCTGACCCGTCGTGAACGCCGAGGCGTCGGAGGCGAGATGCAGTACGGCGTGCGCGATGTCGTCGGGCTCGCCGACCCGGCTCAGCGGTGACAGCCGGGCCATGAAGGACTCCGTGCGCGCCTGCGCCTCGTCGTCGTGGCGGTCGGTCATGGGTGTACGGATCCAGCCCGGGGCCACCGCGTTGACGCGGATGCCGTGGGTGCCGACCTCGGTCGCCAGGGTCTTCGTCAGCTGGACCACCGCCGCCTTGGTCACGCCGTAGCAGAGCAGTCCCGGACCGCCGGTGTCGACCGCGCCCGAGGCCATGGTGACGATGCTGCCGCGCGTCCCGTCGGCGATCATCCGGGCGGCCGCCGCCTGACAGGCGTGCAGGACACCCTTGAAGTTGACGCTCCACACCCGCTCCAGGTCCTCGTCCCGGGTCTCCAGAACCGGGCTGCTGTGCATGATCCCGGCGATCGCCGCCATCACGTGGAGCCGCTCGCAGGCGGCCACGGCTCGCGTGAGCCGGGCGCGGTCGGTGACGTCGAGATGGTGGGTGTGGGCGGTGGCGTTCCTGGCCTTGATGAGGGTCGCCGTCTCGTGCAGGCCGGCCGCGTCGCGGTCCGCGCAGTGCACCGTCGCACCCGCCTCGGCGAGCAGGACCGCCGACGCGCGGCCGATACCGCTGCCCGCGCCGGTGACGAACGCGGTGCGGCCGCTGAGGTCGTACGCCGGGAGGGACATGACTCGACGGTACGAGTGTTTCTGACGGTCCGTCAATTAGATGAGCGGCGCTGAACTCGCCCGCTCGGGCGGGGTGTTCGCCTGGAGCCCGGGAGGGGTGCCGGGCCCGGCTGGCAGGTGGGGCACCAGTAGGTGGGGCGTTCGCGGGAGCCGTCGCCCTGGTCGGCCGCGCGGACGGGGGTGTGGCAGCGCAGACAGGGCCGAGGGGCCCGGCCGTACACGAACAGGTCGTGCCGGCGGTGGCCGGTCGTGTTGCGGATCGGGCGGTCGCGGTTGGCTTCGAGCATCTGCTTGGCGAGGTCGGGCAGCCGGGCGGCGAACTCCTCCGGGAGGGCGCCGACGGGGAGCCATGGGGTGACCCGGAGCAGGAAGCACAGCTCGCTCTTGTACACGTTGCCGATACCGGCGAGATTGCGCTGGTCCAGGAGCGCCTCGCCGAGTGCCCGGCCGGGGTCGCTCAGGAGGTTGGCGAGGGCGAGACCGGGATCCCAGTCCGGGCCGAGCAGGTCGGGGCCGAGGTGGCCGACGGCACGGTGCTCGTCGGCGGTGCGGATCAGCTCCAGTACGGGCAGGCGGTAGCCGACGGCCGTGCGGTCGGTGGTGCCGAGGATGGCGCGGATCTGGTGCGCCGGGCCCCCGCGCCAGCGCTCGCCGTCGGCGTACACCTTCCATGCGCCGTCCATCCGCAGGTGCGAGTGCAGTGTCAGGCCGCCTTCGACGCGGGTGAGGAGGTGCTTGCCGCGGGGAGTGACGTCCAGGACGGTACGGCCGGTGAGGTCGGCCGTCGCGTACTTCGGCACGCGGAGGTCGGAGCGGGACAGCACCTGGCCGGCGAGGGCGGTGTGGAGTCGCCTCGCCGCCTGCCAGACGGTGTCACCTTCGGGCATGGGTCAAGGGTGGCACGGATTCGGGGGGCGGGTGCCGGACGGCTGGGGGCGGGAGGGGGCTGGTCCTGGTCCACGGACGTGGGTGTGCCGACGGCCGGTCGTGGCCACGCGGTGGCGGGGAGCGGCGTGCGACGCGGGCGTGAATGTCCGGCCGACGTGGCCGGGGCGGGTGCTGGGCCTGGGTGCGGGGTTCGGTGGTCATGCTCGGATGCGCAGGCCGCGCGGGGTCGCGATGAAGCCCGCCGCTTCCAGGAGGGGGCCGTGGGGGGAGGTGAGGGCGGAGGTGCCGTTCACGCGCTCCACCGTGACCGTGCCGAGGGAGCCCGCGCGGGCGGCTCCCGCCAGGGCCTCGGCGGCCGGGCGGAGGCGCGGGTCGTCCAGGGGCCTGACGTCCGGGTCGGCGGGCCAGGCCAGGAGTGTCTTGCCGCCGCGCTCCATGTAGAGGGTCAGCTCGCCGTCGACCAGGACGACCAGGGAGCCCGCCTTGCGGCCCGGCTTGTGTCCGGCCTCGGTGGGCGGATCGGGCCAGGGGAGGGCGGCGCCGTAGGCGTTCGCGGGGTCGGCCGCGGCCAGGACGACGGCGCGGGGAGCGGGTGCGGTGCGGGTGCGGTGCGGGTCCCGGCCGGTGCGGGCGTGGGGGCCGGCGTCGAAGCCTGCCGGGGCGGGGAAGCCGTCAGCGGCGTACGGCTCGTCCGGACCGGGGGTGCGCAGACCGGGTACGTCGGGGAAGTCGTCCCAGGGGGTGTGGGCCAGTGTGCCGGGGGCTTCGGCCGGACCGTTCGCAGGGGGGTTTCCCAGGGGCTCGCCGCGGTCGCGGGCGTTGGACACCGCGCGGAGGCGGTCCACGGCGCCGTCCATCGCGAACTGGGCGGCGCCCAGGCCCTCGACGACGTAGCCGCGGCGGGCCTGGCCGCTCTCCTCGAAGACGGACAGGACGCGGTAGACGGCGGAGAAGCCGCCCTCGACGCCCTCTGCGGCCACGGCACCCCGGGTCACGACACCGTGGCGGTCGAGCAGCGTGCGGGCCAGTGCGTGGGCACGGACGGTGGGGTCGAGCTCGGGGACGGGGAGGAGCGACCATCGGCCGGCCACCGTGGGCGGGCCCGTACGGGACTGGGGGCGGGCGGCGGCGGTCAGGGATCCGTACCGGCCGCGCGGGACGGTGCGTTTGGCCCGGTGGGCGGTGGAGCCCGCGGTACGGCCCGAGCCCAATAGGGAGCGCATGGGGGTGAGGGTGTCGTTGGTGAGCCGACCGGACCAGGCGAGATCCCATACGGCATCGGCCAGTTGGGGATCGGTGACGTCGGGGTGCGTGGTCGCGCGGATCTGGTCGGCGATCTGGCGGAAGAAGAGGCCGTAACCGCCCGAGAGGCTGGTCAGGATCGACTCGTGGAGCGCGGTCGGCTCCAAGGGGTGCGGCGGTGGGAGGAGCAGCGGGGCCGCGTCCGCCAGATACAGCGAGACCCAGCCGTCCTTGCCGGGGAGGGCTCCGGCGCCCGCCCAGACGACCTCGCCGGCCGCGGTGAGCTCGTCGAGCATCGCGGGGGCGTAGCCCGCGACCCGGGAGGGCAGGACCAGCTTCTCCAGCGCGGAGGCGGGCACGGAGGCCCCCTGCAACTGCTCGATCGCGCGCACCAGTCCGTCGAGGCCGCGCAGCCCGTGGCCGCCGCCCACGTGCTGCCACTGCGGCAGGAACTGGGCGAGCGCGGCGGGCGGCACCGGCTCCAGCTCGTGCCGCAGGGCCGCCAGCGAGCGGCGACGCAGGCGGCGCAGCACGGCCGCGTCGCACCACTCCTGACCGATGCCCGCCGGGTGGAACTCGCCCTGGACGACACGGCCGTTCGCCGCCAGGCGATGGAGCGCCCCGTCCGTGACGGCCACGCCCAGGCCGAAGCGCGCGGCTGCCGCGGCCGAGGTGAAGGGGCCGTGGGTGCGCGCGAACCGGGCGAGCAGGTCGCCGAGGGGATCCTTGACGGGCTCGGTGAAGGCTTCCGGGACACCGACCGGCAGAGCCGTGCCGAGCGCGTCGCGCAGGCGGCCCGCGTCCTCGATCGCCGCCCAGTGGTCGGTGCCGGCGATCCGGACGCGGATGGCGCGGCGGGCCCCGGCCAGCTCCCGCGCCCACTGCGGCTCGGCGCCCCGCTCGGCCAACTCGGCTTCCTTGAGCGGGCCGAGGAGCCGGAGCAGGTCCGCGACACCCTCGGCGTCCTTGACCCGCCGGTCCTCGGTGCGCCACTGCAGCTCCTGCTCCAGCTCCGTCAGGACCTCGGCGTCGAGCAGTTCGCGCAGCTCCGCCTGCCCCAGCAGCTCGGCCAGCAGCCGGGAATCCAGCGACAGGGCGGCGGCGCGGCGCTCGGCGAGCGGGGAGTCGCCCTCGTACAGGAACTGGGCGACGTATCCGAAGAGGAGGGAGCGGGCGAAGGGGGAGGGCTCCGGGGTGGTGACCTCGACGAGGCGGACCTTGCGGGACTCGATGTCGCCCATCAGCTCGGTGAGGCCCGGGACGTCGAAGACGTCCTGGAGGCATTCGCGGACCGCCTCCAGGACGATCGGGAACGAGCCGAACTCGCTGGCCACCTGCAGCAGTTGGGCGGCGCGCTGACGCTGTTGCCACAGGGGCGTGCGCCTGCCCGGGTTGCGGCGGGGCAGCAGCAGCGCGCGGGCGGCGCACTCGCGGAAGCGGGACGCGAACAGTGCCGAGCCGCCCACCTGGTCGGTGACGATCTGGTCGACCTCGCCCTTGTCGAAGGCGACGTCCGCCGCGCCGATCGGGGCCTGCTCCGCGTCGTATTCGGTGCCCGCCTTCATGGGCTCCATGTCGAGCAGGTCCAGGCCCATCAGATCGGCGTCGGGCAGGCGGAGCACGATGCCGTCGTCCGCGTGCATGACCTGGGCGTCCATGCCGTACCGCTCGGAGAGCTTCGCGCCCAGGGCGAGGGCCCAGGGGGCGTGGACCTGGGCGCCGAAGGGTGAGTGGACGACGACCCGCCAGTCGCCCAGCTCGTCGCGGAAGCGCTCGACGACGATCGTGCGGTCGTCGGGGACGTGGCCGCAGGCCTCGCGCTGTTCGGCCAGGTACGACAGGACGTTGTCGGCGGCCCAGGCGTCGAGTCCGGCGGCCAGCAGACGCAGCCGGGCGTCCTCCTGGGAAAGGGAGCCGACCTCGCGCAGGAACGCGCCCACCGCGCGGCCCAGTTCGAGCGGGCGGCCGAGCTGGTCGCCCTTCCAGAAGGGCAGGCGGCCCGGGACGCCCGGCGCGGGGGAGACCAGCACCCGGTCACGGGTGATGTCCTCGATGCGCCAGGAGCTGGTGCCGAGGGTGAAGACGTCCCCGACCCGGGACTCGTACACCATCTCCTCGTCGAGCTCTCCGACCCGGCCGCCGCCCTTCTTGGGGTCGGAGCCGGCGAGGAAGACCCCGAAGAGACCGCGGTCCGGGATCGTGCCCCCGGACGTCACCGCGAGCCGCTGGGCGCCGGGCCGTCCCGTGATCGTGCCCGCGACCCGGTCCCAGACCACGCGCGGGCGCAGCTCCGCGAACGCGTCGGACGGATAGCGGCCCGCGAGCATGTCGAGGACGGCCGTGAAAGCGGACTCGGGAAGAGCGGCGAAGGGCGCCGCGCGGCGGACGGTGGCCAGGAGGTCGTCGAACTGCCAGGTGTCCATCGAGGTCATGGCGACGACCTGCTGTGCCAGGACGTCCAGGGGATTGCCGGGGATCCTCATGGACTCGATGGCGCCGCTGCGCATCCGCTCGGTGACGACGGCCGACTGGACGAGATCGCCGCGGTACTTGGGGAAGACCACACCCGTCGAGACCGCGCCCACCTGGTGTCCCGCGCGGCCCACGCGCTGCAGCCCGGAGGCGACCGAGGGCGGTGACTCCACCTGGACGACGAGGTCCACCGCGCCCATGTCGATGCCCAGTTCGAGGCTGGAGGTGGCGACCACGGCCGGCAGCCGGCCCGCCTTCAGATCCTCCTCCACCAGGGCGCGCTGCTCCTTGGAGACCGAGCCGTGGTGGGCCCTGGCCAGGACCGGGGGCGCCCCCTGGGCCGCGCCGGAGCCGCCCATCAGCTCCGCCGGCCCGTGGTGTTCGTCCAGTGGCTCACCGGTGGCCCGCTCGTACGCGATCTCGTTGAGCCGGTTGCACAGCCGCTCGGCGAGGCGGCGGGAGTTGGCGAACACGATCGTCGAGCGGTGGGCCTGCACGAGGTCGGCGATCCGCTCCTCGACGTGCGGCCAGATCGACGGGCGCTCCGCGCCTTCGTTGCCGTCGGCGACCGGGGAGCCGCCCAGCTCTCCCAGGTCCTCCACGGGCACGACCACCGAGAGGTCGAACTCCTTGCCGGAGGGGGGCTGGACGATCTCCACCCTGCGGCGCGGGGAGAGATAGCGCGCGACCTCGTCGACGGGACGCACCGTGGCGGACAGGCCGATACGACGGGCAGGCCTGGGCAGCAATTCGTCGAGCCGCTCCAGGGTGAGCGCGAGGTGGGCGCCGCGCTTGGTGCCCGCGACCGCGTGCACCTCGTCGAGGATCACTGTCTCCACGCCCGTGAGCGCGTCGCGCGTGGCCGACGTCAGCATCAGGAAGAGGGACTCGGGCGTGGTGATCAGGATGTCCGGCGGTCGGGTGGCCAGGGCCCGGCGCTCGGCGGGCGGGGTGTCCCCGGAGCGGATGCCCACCTTCAGCTCGGGCTCGGGCAGTCCCAGCCGCACCGATTCCTGGCGGATGCCGGTCAGCGGACTGCGCAGGTTCCGCTCCACGTCCACCGCGAGCGCCTTCAGCGGTGACACGTACAGGACCCGGCAGCGCTTCTTCGGGTCGGCCGGGGGCGGGCTCGACGTCAGTTGGTCCAGCGCGGCGAGGAACGCGGCCAGCGTCTTGCCGGAGCCGGTCGGGGCGACCACCAGCACGTCCGAGCCCTCGCCGATCGCCCGCCACGCCCCGGCCTGGGCCGCGGTGGGCGCGGAGAAGGCCCCCGTGAACCAGCCGCGGGTCGCGGGGGAGAAGCCGTCGAGGGCTCGATCTGCGGAGCTGACCATGCCACCATCCTGCACCCGACCACTGACAATGGCCCGGACCTGCGGAAACGGGGGCGGCGGGGCGGATCCGTCGCCTCGGGCGGGGGCGGAGGAAGGGGACTGTCCGGTCGTGCGGTCGTGCGGTCGTCGGCGCGTCCGCCGGCGTGGTCCGGCGCTGCCGTCATGCCTCCGCACCGGTGTCCGCGTGCCTGCACCCCGTACTTCGCAGCCGGAACGGGCCACCCCGCACAATGGGGACATGGCGGGTTCGGCGGAGCGGGCGAGACACTGGCGGTACGCGGAGCTGCCCGGTGTCGATCTGCTGCGGGCGAGCTACGTCGAGAAGAAGTTCGTGCGGCACACCCACGAGCACTTCGTGATCGCGGCGATCGCCGACGGAGTCGAGGTGTTCCATCACGGGGGCGCCGATCAGTACGCGGGCCCGGGAACCCTGGCCCTGGTCAATCCCGATACCCCGCACACCGGCCGCGCGGGCGTACCCGAGGGCTGGCGGTACGGCGCTGTCTACCCGTCGCCGGACGTGGTGGCCGAGATCGCCGCCGAGACCACCACGATCCGTGGCACCCCCGGCTTCGTGGCCCCCGTGCTCGAGGACCCGTACGCCGCGGGCCTCGTCCACCAGGTGCTCCGGGCCGTCGACGAGGGCAACGCCCTGGCGGCGGACACCCTGTTGCGCGTGGCCGTGACCCGGCTGCTGCGCCTGAACGGCGGGCCTCTGCCCCAGCGCACCGTCCGCACGGCGGGAGCCCCCGTCGCGGCACGCGCGCGTGCCGTGCTCGAAGCGCGGATGGCCGACCCGCCGACCCTGGAGCGGCTCGCCGCCGACCTCGGCACCAGCCCCTTCGCCCTCCTGCGGGCCTTCCGCACCGCCTACGGCATGCCTCCGCACACCTGGCTGACCGACGCGCGCGTGCGCCGGGCGCGCGGCCTGCTCGACACGGGTACGTCTCCCGCCGAGGCCGCCGTCGCCGTCGGCTTCACGGACCAGCCGCACCTCAACCGCCACTTCAGTCGCATCGTGGGCGTGCCGCCGGGCGCGTACCAGCGCGGACGCGCGAGCGGCGGGAGCGACGACGCACCACGAGGCCGAGCACGCCGCGCGTGAGCGCGGGGACGGCGTGGGCGTGCGGGACGCCGCGGGCGTGCGCAAGAACGTACAAGACCCGTGGACGTGCCCCCTCGTACCGTCCGGGGTGTGGTGACTGAACAGACTAATCTCGTGGAGACGCAAGCAAATGCCGGCGCGAAACCCGACGGAGCCGTGGTCCGGGACGCCCTCGGCGTCGGGGTCGCCGTCGGTCTGTCCGGGTTCGCCTTCGGGGTGACCTCGGCCGGCAGCGGGCTCAGCCTGCCGCAGACCTGCGCGCTGAGCCTCCTGGTGTTCACCGGGGCCTCCCAGTTCGCTCTGGTGGGCGCGCTCGCGGCCGGCGGCAATCCGTTCACCGCGGCGGCCGGAGCCTTCTTCCTGGGCGTGCGCAACGCGTTCTACGGGCTGCGCCTCTCCCAGGTGCTGGCCCTCCCGCGCGCGGTGCGACCGTTCGCCGCCCAGTGGGTCATCGACGAGACCACCGCCGTCACCCTCGCCCAGCCCACCCGCCGAGCCGCCCGCATCGGCTTCACGGTCACCGGGTTCTGCCTCTACGTCCTGTGGAACCTCACCACGCTGCTCGGCGCGCTCGGCGCCGAGGCCATCGGCGACACCGACGCGTGGGGGCTCGACGCGGCCGGGCCCGCCGTCTTCCTGGCCCTCCTCGCGCCCATGCTGCGGACCACCGCGGAACGGGCCGTCGCCGGCATCGCCGTCGTCCTGGGGCTCGGCCTGCTGCCCGTCCTGCCCGCCGGGGTCCCGGTCCTCGTCGCCGCGGTGGCCGCCCCGGCCGTCCTCTGGGCGGAGGGGCGCCGCCGGGCCGGTGACCCGCCGGGCGACCGCCGCACGGATGTCGTCGGCCGGTCGGACGACCGCCGGGGCGACGACCTGGAAGGCGGAGACCTGGAAGGTGGCGACCGATGAACGTCTGGATCGCGATCGTCGGCACCGCCGTCGGCTGTTACGCCGTCAAGCTCATCGGTCTGCTCGTCCCCGAGGGTGTGCTCGAACGTCCGCTCGTCCAGCGGCTCGCCGCCCTGCTGCCCGTGGCGCTCCTCGCCGCCCTCACGGCCCAGCAGACCTTCGCCGACGGGCAGGCTCTGGTGCTGGACGCGAGGGCCGCCGGGCTCACCGCGGCCGCCGTGGCACTGCTCCTGCGGGCCCCGTTCCTGATCGTCGTGGCCGCGGCGGTGATCGTGACAGCCGGGGTGCGGGCCCTGGCGGGCTGACGCGGCTCGTCGTGGGCCCACGCGCGCGTGCCGGTGGACCGCCGGCACGCGCGTGGACCGCTCGTACACGCGCGTCGCGGCGACCGGTCTCAGCCGATCGGCCGGCCGTACGCCCGCAACGTACGCAGCGCCTCGATCGTCACGATCGGACGGCTCTCCATCGCGGTGCTCGGAGCCCACTGGCGCCAGCGGATCGGCCAGCCGCCGTCCTCCGTCTGTTCGCTCGCCAGGAAGTCGAGTGAGCGGGACATCTCCTCGTCGGTGAACCACGCGCGTGCGATCGATTCCGGGGTGGGCGCGAAATCGTGCGGGTAGTGGTGCTCTCCCGGCGCGTAACCGGCGGACACCGGGTAGACGTCCGGCCGTCCCGGATCGAGAGTGGCGAGCCGGTGTTCGCGCACCAGGCGGCCGAGCCGGTCGGCGGCGGCCCGGGCACGCGCGCGGTCGGGCACGGACTCCAGGAACGCCACGGCGGCGTGCACCTCGTAGGGGTGTGACTTCTGCAGGGACTCGACCGCCTGCCAGCAGAAGTCGGTGGCCCGGAACAGCCACGCGTGCCACACCTGGTTGCGGTGCAGCAGACCCACCACGGGCCCGGTGGCCAGCAGATCACTGGGCGGGTCGTCGACGATCGGCACGAACGGGGCCACCGGGTAGCCGCGCTGACCGGGGTGCACGGCGGGAAGGGCACCGTCCTGCGTGGACACCGACGTCAGATAGCGGCACACGCGATCCACGCGCTGCCCGCCGCAGCGGCCGATCGAGTCCAGCACACGCAGCGCGTGCGCGGTGTGCAGTGGCTGGCTCACGGGCCCGCGCAGATCGGGTTCGAGCGCGTGGCCGTACCCGTCGTCGGCGTTGCGGTAGGCGGACAGCGCGGTCTCCACCGCGTCGGCTCCCCCGTCCAGGAAGTGGTACGCGAAGCGCCGCTGCTCCAGTACGCGCGCGGTCAGCCAGACGAACTGTTCGGCGCGAGCCAGTGGGGTCTGCGCCGGGGACGACAGGGGGAGGGGGGATGCTCCGGTTTCGGACATGGCTCCGACCGTAGGGCGGAAAGCGGTATCGGCAAGCCTTCCCGGCCAGGCCCACCCCCTGGGGCGGGATACTGGACTCATGCGGTTGACGGTCTTCTGGCAGCGGATGGCGGATCACTTCGGTGAGGGGTACGCCGACACCTTCGCGCGCGATCATGTGATGTCCGGCCTGGGCGGGCGCACGGTGAGTGAGGCGCTGGACGCCGGCTGGGAGGCCAAGGACGTGTGGCGAGTGGTGTGCTCGACCATGGGCGTTCCTGCCGAAAACCGCTGAAAAGCAACGCACTTCACCGAACGGACGCCGTCCGTCGGCCCGGAAGGCCCGGGGGCGGCGACTGATTGTCGGTGTCGTGGGCGAGACTTGGTCCGTGGCACCCACTGACGAGACCGCGCAGTACCGGCACCAGACATCCCCGTCCGGCACGACACCGCCCCCCGGCCCGCCCGTCGACCCGGGACCCGGTGCCGCGTCGAACGGACGCATGCCCCGCTGGCTGCCGCGCGCGATGGTGCTGGCGCTCTCCCTCATCGCGGTCTTCCAGTTCGGCAGCTGGGCGTTCCACCAGCTCATCGGGTTGCTGGTCAACATCCTCATCGCGTTCTTCCTGGCGCTCGCGATCGAGCCCGCGGTGAGCTGGATGGCCTCGAAGGGGCTGCGTCGGGGCTTCGCCACGTTCCTGGTCTTCCTGATCACACTGATCGGGGTCGCCGGATTCGTCACCCTGCTCGGTTCGATGCTCGCCGGTCAGATCATCAAGATGGTCGAGGACTTCCCGGCGTACCTCGACTCCGTCATCAGGTGGATCAACACGAGCTTCCACACCGAACTCAGGCGCGTCGACATCCAGGAGGGACTGCTCCGCTCCGACTGGCTGCAGAAGTACGTGCAGAACAGCGCCACGGGCGTCCTCGACGTCTCCACACAGGTGCTGGGCGGCCTCTTCCAACTGCTGACGATCGCGCTGTTCTCGTTCTACTTCGCAGCCGACGGCCCCCGGCTGCGCCGCACGCTGTGCTCCGTCCTGCCGCCCTCCAAGCAGGCCGAGGTGCTGCGCGCGTGGGAGATCGCGGTCGACAAGACCGGCGGCTATCTGTACTCCCGCGGCCTGATGGCACTGATCTCCGGAGCGGCGCACTACGTCCTGCTGGAGTACCTCGACGTGCCCTACGCGCCCGCGCTCGCGGTCTGGGTCGGCCTGGTCTCGCAGTTCATCCCCACGATCGGCACCTACCTGGCGGGTGCCCTGCCGATGCTGATCGCCTTCACGGTCAACCCGTGGTACGCGCTGTGGGTCCTCGTCTTCGTGGTCATCTACCAGCAGTTCGAGAACTACGTGCTGCAGCCCAAACTGACCGCCAAGACCGTGGACATCCATCCAGCCGTCGCGTTCGGCTCGGTCGTCGCGGGCACCGCGCTCCTCGGCGCCGTGGGCGCGCTCATCGCCATCCCCGCCATCGCCACCCTGCAGGCCTTCCTGGGGGCGTATGTGAAGCGGTACGACGTCACGGACGACCCCCGCGTGCACGGGCACCGCAGACGCGGCACGGGAAACCTCGTCGCCCGGCTGCGCGGACGCCCGCTCCGGACGGAGGAGGAGGGAGCCGACGCCGACGTCCTCTCACGTGTGCGCAGGCGGCTGGAGGAGAGGCTCGACCACAGGCGCGACACGAGACCGTCGGCTGACGACTCCGCGAACGCGCGCGGGGACGGCGAAGACTCCGCGAACGCCCGCGCGGACGGCGACACCGCGCGCCGGGAGCCGGGCGCAGGCGGAGACTCCGGACCGGAGGGCGGCGCCCGGCCCGATGCCGGCGCGGGGCCCGATGCCGGCGCGAAGCCCGAGGACAATCCCGGACGCGAGGGTGGCACCACCCCGTAGGGGCTGTTGCCGCTGCCGCCACCCCCTGCAGCCACCCGGCGCCGAGCCCTCTTCTCGGCCGCAGCCCTCGTGCTTCTCGTCCGCCGCCCCCGTGCCACCCGCTCTCCCGGAAGTGCTCCGGGTGTCGCGTGGTGCGCTTGACACTAAATTCGAACATCCATTCTTATGGAGGCTCCGGCGGAGGATCTCGGCCGGAGTTCGGCAGGGTTTTCGTGGAGAAGTGCCCGAGTTATCCACAGGCCGGGCGGGCGTCGGGGCCCATTGTCAGTGGCAGGCGTTAGCGTCTTTCACGTGAAGCGAACGACTCAAGCAAACCGGGTGGAACCCATGGCAGGAACCGACCGCGAGAAGGCGCTCGACGCCGCGCTCGCACAAATTGAACGGCAGTTCGGCAAGGGCGCGGTGATGCGCCTCGGCGAGCGGCCGAACGAGCCCATCGAGGTCATCCCCACCGGGTCGACCGCACTCGACGTCGCCCTCGGTGTCGGCGGCCTGCCGCGCGGCCGGGTGATCGAGGTGTACGGCCCGGAGTCCTCCGGCAAGACGACCCTGACCCTGCACGCGGTGGCGAACGCGCAGCGGGCCGGCGGCCAGGTGGCCTTCGTGGACGCCGAGCACGCCCTCGACCCCGAGTACGCGAAGAAGCTCGGCGTCGACATCGACAACCTCATCCTGTCGCAGCCGGACAACGGCGAGCAGGCCCTGGAGATCGTGGACATGCTGGTCCGCTCCGGCGCCCTCGACCTCATCGTCATCGACTCCGTCGCCGCGCTCGTCCCGCGCGCGGAGATCGAGGGCGAGATGGGCGACAGTCACGTGGGTCTGCAGGCCCGTCTGATGAGCCAGGCACTGCGGAAGATCACCAGCGCGCTCAACCAGTCCAAGACCACCGCCATCTTCATCAACCAGCTCCGCGAGAAGATCGGCGTGATGTTCGGCTCCCCGGAGACCACGACCGGTGGCCGCGCGCTCAAGTTCTACGCCTCGGTGCGCCTCGACATCCGCCGCATCGAGACACTGAAGGACGGCACCGACGCCGTCGGCAACCGCACCCGCGTCAAGGTCGTCAAGAACAAGGTCGCGCCGCCCTTCAAGCAGGCCGAGTTCGACATCCTGTACGGACAGGGCATCAGCCGCGAGGGCGGCCTGATCGACATGGGCGTGGAGAACGGCTTCGTCCGCAAGGCGGGTGCCTGGTACACCTACGAGGGCGACCAGCTCGGCCAGGGCAAGGAGAACGCCCGCAACTTCCTGAAGGACAACCCCGACCTCGCCAACGAGATCGAGAAGAAGATCAAGGAGAAGCTGGGCGTCGGCGTCCGGCCCGAGGAGCCCACCGGACAGCCGGGCGCGGACGCGGCGGTCTCCGCCACGCCCGCGGACGACACCGCGAAGGCGGTTCCGGCGTCGGCTGCCAAGACCGCCAAGACCAAGGCCGCGGCGGCGAAGAGCTAGTCCGTGACACGCAGAACGGACTGGGGCGAGTACGCATACCCCCATGCCCCCGAGGGCCGAGGGCGCGGGGGTACCGGCGAGGGCACCGGGGCAGCCACCGCGGACGGGTACGGACGTGGACCGTACGGCGACCCACCGTCGTACGGCACGGACGGACCCCGGGACGGGGAGCCCCACGACGAGCGGCCTTACGGCGACCGTCCTTTCGACGGCGAAGGCCGAGGCGGCGGTGACGCCGGGCCGTGGGCGGACGACTCGCGCTCCGGCGCGGTTTCGGCGGCCGGCACCCGTCGGCGCGGCGGCGGAGACTCACGTGGCACGCGGGGCAGACGCGGCGGCCGGAGCGAGCGGCGGCGTGGCTCCGGGGAATCGGGCGAGGGCCCGGGCGACGGGGGGTCACAGGACGGGGGTTCGTCTTTCTCGTCGAGGGCCGAGAAAGGGGAGTCCTCAGGGGACCCGGCTGAGCGGGCGCGCGCCATCTGTCTGCGCCTGCTCACCGGGACCCCGCGCACCCGCAAGCAACTCGCGGACGCCCTGCGCAAACGAGAGATCCCCGAGGACGTGGCGGACGCGGTGCTGTCGCGGTTCGAGGAGGTCGGCCTGATCAACGACGGCGCCTTCGCGGAGGCATGGGTGGAGTCCCGGCACCACGGCCGGGGCCTGGCCAGGCGAGCACTCGCCCGGGAGCTGCGCACCAAGGGTGTCGACTCGACCCTGATCGACGAGGCCGTCTCCCAGCTCGACCCCGAGCAGGAGGAGACCACCGCGCGCGAGCTCGTCGCCCGCAAACTGCGCTCCACGCGCGGCCTCGACCGTGACAGACGCCTCCGCCGTCTCGCAGGCATGCTCGCCCGTAAGGGCTACTCCGAGGGCTTGGCCCTCCGTGTGGTCCGGCAGGCGCTGGAGGAAGAGGGGGAGGACACGGAGGGGCTGGAGGGCGAGGGGTTCTGAGCTGCGGCTGCGGCTGCGGCCAGGGGACGAGGGACGGCGAGGCGGAGTACCGGAGCGGGCGACGAGAGGCGATTCCCCCGTCGGCCCAGAGTGTTCGGGCCGTCCGGGCCCTTGCGGGGCCCTGCCGGGCCCCGGCCCGGGATCACTGCCAGTCGGCCGGACGCTCCACGTGCTCCAGACGCAGCATCTGACCCGTGCGGCTGTAGCGGCGGATGCGCGGGAGGGGCGGGTAGTAGGCGTGGACCGAGACCGCGTGCTCCTCGGTGGACTCGTTGAGCACCTCATGGACATGGTGGCGTCCGAAGGAGCGGCCCTTGCCGGCGGGCAGCTGCCGTTCACGGTCGACGCCCTCGGTGAGTTCGAGGGTCTTCCAGCCGTCGGTGGGCAGCCGGGCGGCGAGCGAGTACTCCTTGAGTTCGCCCACGGCGGTGACGAAGGCACCGACCGAGTCGGCGTGGTCGTGCCAACCGGTGCCCGTGCCGGGCGGCCAGCCGATGAGCCAGGCCTCGCTGCCGCCGGGGCCTTCGAGCCGTACCCAGGTACGGCCCTCGGGATCGAGCGGGAGCGAGGCGATCAGCTCCGCGTCGGCGGCCGTACGGCGTGCGAAGTCGAGCAGTTCGGCCTGCGTGGGGGTGGAGAGGGGCGGGGTGGGGGTGGGGGGAACAACGGGGGACACAGACACGGGTACCGTCCTGAAGTGCGTTCGCTCAAAGCGCGCGGTGGTGGCACACGGGCGGCGCGCGCGGAAGGCGAAGGGATGCCGAGGGATGCGAATTCAGCAGGACGGACGACACACGCAGCCCGCGTAGCGGACGAGGTCCATATGGACCCTCCGCCACAGGCGCGTCGAGGTGTCGGTCACGGTCCGGAGTAGACCATGACGGCGCGCAGCGGTCAACCGACCGTCACTATGTGGACACACAGTGACGGTGGGCCTCGTACGGCTCCGGGTGTGTCACCGCGTACTCGACGCCGCCCCGGTGGCCTCGGACCGCTGCTCCGCCCCGCCCAGCGTCGCCGCTGCCGCCGTGTACAGGTCGGCCGGGCGTACACCGCTCAGGGCCGTGACGAGATGTCCGTCGGGCCGGACGAGGAGGACGGTGTGGGCGCCGGCACCCGGGTAGGACTCGGCGACCAGCAGTTCGGCCGGGCGCGGCAGGGCGGAGACGGCGGCGGCCAGACGCGGCATGATTCCGGCGCTCATCCAGTGCTTGCGCGCCCACACACCGGTTCCCGGCGCGATCAGCACCACCAGCAGTGCCCCGCGCCCGAGCCGGTCCCGCAGCGGTACGAAGGAGCCGTCCTCCGCGGTCACCTCCACGTCCATGACCTGCGTGCCCGGCAGAGTGTCGATCGGGGTCTCCGCGTCGGTGTGCGGAGGCATGAGCGGGGAGTCGGAGTACGCCCCCGGCGCACCCAGCGCTCCGCGCCCCAGGTGACCGTCGGAGAGCAGCGCGTCATGACCCCGGGACGAGCCGGGGACGTACGAGCGCAGCCCTTTGGCGCCACGCAGCAGGGGCAGTACCTGGTCGGCGGCGCGCAGCCGGGTGGCGACGACCGCGCGCCGCTCCGCCTGGTAGCTGTCCAGCAGTGCCTCGTGCGGGCCGTGGTGCCAGGCCAGAGCGAGTTTCCAGGCGAGGTTGTCGGCGTCCCGCAGGCCCTCGTCGAGGCCCTGGGTGCCCAGTGCCCCGAGCAGGTGCGCGGCGTCCCCGGCCAGGAAGACCCGGCCGACCCGCCACCGCCGGGCGAGCCGGTGGTGCACGGTGTGGACGCCGGTGTCCAGCAGGTCGTACGGCGGTGTGGAGCCGCCCGTCCAGCCGGCCAGGGTCTCCCGGACGCGGGCCACGAGGAGTTCGGGCGTCACGAGGTCCTTGCCCGGTGGCAGGAGCCAGTCCAGACGCCAGACCCCTCCGTCGAGCGGCCGTGCGGTGATCTCCCCGCCGGACGGGCCCGATGTGCGCCACGGCGGCATGCGGTGCAGCAACGCCTCGCCGGGCCAGGGGAGTTCGGCGCGCAGTGCGGCGACCGCGTGCCGTTCCACCGCGGTGCGGCCGGGGAAACGGATGTCCTGGAGCTTGCGGACCGTCGAGCGCGGACCGTCGCAGCCCACCAGGTAACTGCCGCGCCACCAGGTGCTCCTGGGCCCGCGTGTGTGGGCCGTGACGCCGGACTTCTCCTGCTCGATCGCGTCGAGCCGGCTCTCGACGGCGACCTTGACGAGTGGTTCGCCGATGATGGCCTCGCGCAGGGCGGCGGTCAGGACGTGCTGGGCGATGTGGAGCGGGGGGAGGCCCGCGGAGCCCTCGACGACCTCCTCCGGGCCGCCGCGAACCCCCTTCGAGCCCTCCCGGGGCGGGACGTCCGTCTCGTCGAAGCCGCCGTCCCCGAATCGGACCTGACGCATCACCTGCTTGCGCCGCATCGACCGCCATCCGGCCCAGCGGCAGCCGGCCCGGGAGAGCGGGACGCCGGACAATCGTTCCAGCAGCGCGGCCGTGTCCTCGTTCAGCACCACCGTCCGGGCGAGCCGCTGCTCGTCCTTCCCCGGTCCCTCGTCGAGGACCACGGACGGTACCTGCTGCCGCGCCAGCGCTAGGGCGAGCGTGAGCCCCACGGGCCCCGCTCCGACGATGATCACCGGGTCCACGGCGCGGCGCCCCCTGCCCGACGTGACGTCCCGGCGGACGTGGGTGAACAGAAAGTTGGAGCAGGGTGCACGATCACAGAACGTATGCAACCCATTGCCGGTGCTTGCGTCAAGTGACGGAGGGCAGTGGCGATCATGCCACTGCCCTCCGGGGAGCGAATCGGGGGACATCCTGGGCGGATGTCACCTGATCATCCGTCAGGTTCCCCCACCCGCGCCGGTCGCCGCGGTGCCCTGGACCGTCTCGGGAGCGAGAACGGCGCCGGTCGACTTCTTGCCCCGCCGCAGCCGCTGCTCCAGCCAGCTCGCGAAGCTGGTGATGATGAAGTTCAGGACGATGTAGATGATCGCGACGACGACGAAACTGGGCACGACGTTGGCGTACACCGCCGCCAGCGTCGCGCGTCCGCTGAGCAGTTCGGTGAACCCGATCATCACGCCGCCGAGGGCGGTGTCCTTCACGATGACCACGAGCTGGCTGACGATGGCAGGCAGCATCACCGTGACGGCCTGCGGCAGCAGGATGGAGGACATCGTCTGGCCCTTGCGCAGACCGATCGCCTGGGCGGCCTCCGTCTGGCCCTTGGGGAGGGCGAGGATGCCGGCGCGCACGACCTCGGCGAGGACCGAGGCGTTGTACAGCACCAGACCGGTGACGACCGCGTAGAGCTGCCGTTGCTCGGTGGTGACTTCAAACGAGCGAGCGATGACCTCGTTGGCGAACAGCATCAGCAGCAGGACCGGGATGGCCCGGAAGAACTCGACCACCGCACCGGCCGGGATGCGGACCCACAGGTGGTCGGAGAGGCGCGCGATGCCGAAGAGGGCACCGAGGGGCAGGGCGATCACGATGGAGAGCGCCATGGCCTTGAGCGTGTTGGCGAGACCGGGCAGCAGGTACGTCGTCCAGGCCTCGGAGGTGAAGAACGGCTTCCAGAGCCTCCACTCCAGCTGGTTCCTGCTGTCCAGCGCTCCCCAGAGCCACCACCCGAGGAGGGCCAGCAGAACGACGAAGACCACCGTGAAGATCACGTTGCGCCGTTTGGCCCGGGGGCCGGGGGCGTCGTAGAGAACGGAACTCATCGCTTCACCGCCAGTCGCTTGCTCAGCCAGCCGAGGATCAGGCCGGTGGGCAGGGTCAGAACAACGAATCCGAAGGCGAAGATCGCGCCGATGAGCAGGGTCTGGGCCTCCTTCTCGATCATGCCCTTCATGAGGTAGGCGGCTTCCCACACACCGATCGCTGCGGCCACGGTCGTATTCTTGGTCAGCGCGATCAGCACGTTGGCCAGCGGTCCGATGACGGCCCGGAACGCCTGCGGCAGCACGATGAGGCCGAGGACCTGGGTGAAGCTCAGTCCGATGGCGCGAGCCGCCTCCGCCTGGCCGACGGGCACGGTGTTGATGCCCGAGCGCAGCGCCTCACAGACGAACGCCGCGGTGTAGGCCACGAAACCGAGAATGGCGAGCCGAAAGGCCGTGGCCTTGACGTCGTTGCCCGCTCCCATCGTCACCCGGAAGATGTCGGCGAGGCCGAGCGAGGTGAAGACGATGATGACGGTCAGCGGGATGTTCCGCACGACGTTCACATAGACGGCGCCGAAGCCACGCATCAGGGGTACGGGGCTCACGCGCATGGCCGCGAGCAGTGTCCCCCAGATCAGGGAGCCGACGGCTGAGAAGACGGTGAGCTTGACCGTCATCCAGAACGCACCCAAGAAGGTTGGGTCGTTGTAGTTTGAAAGGAAGTCGAACACAGTCTCCCGCGCTTCCGGGTGTGTGGCGTACGAGGCAGGCGACGCACCGCGCCGCCGCCTCTACCGCACTGTGCGGCGGGCGGCGGCGCGACTACGAGAACCGCGCTGGGTGCGGATGTCCGCTTACTTGATGTCGCCGATCTTCGGGGCGGGCTCGTTCTTGTAGTCGGCCGGGCCGAAGTTCTCCTTGACCGCGGTCTCCCAGGCGCCGTCGCTGACCATCTTCTCCAGGGCGGAGTTGATCTTGTCGACGGTCGCCTTGTCGCCCTTCTTGACGCCGATGCCGTAGTTCTCGTTGCTGAGCTTCAGGCCCGCGAGCTTGAACTGGCCCTTGTAGTTGTCCTGCGCGGCGAAGCCCGCGAGGATCGAGTCGTCGGTGGTGACCGCGTCCACGGCGCCGCTCTGCAGACCGGCGATGCACTCCGAGTAGCCGCCGTACTCCTTCAGCTGGGCCTTCGGAGCGATGTCCTTCTTGACGTTCTCGGCCGAGGTGGAGCCGGTCACCGAGCAGAGGGTCTTGCCGTTGAGGTCCGTGCCCTTGCTGATGTCGGAGTCGGCCTTCACCAGCAGGTCCTGGTGGGCCAGCAGGTAGGGGCCGGCGAAGTCGACCAGCTTCTTGCGCTCGTCGTTGATCGAGTAGGTGGCCGCGATGAACTTGACGTCGCCGCGGGCCAGCGCGTTCTCACGGTCGGCGCTCTTGGTCTCGACGAACTCGATCTGCTTGGGCTCGTAGCCGAGCTCCTTGGCCACGTACGTCGCCACGTCCACGTCGAAGCCGGAGAAGGAACCGTCGGGGTTCTTCAGGCCGAGACCTGGCTGGTCGTACTTGATACCGATCTTGATCTTGTCGCCGCCACCGGAACCGGAGCCCGAGCCGCTCTCGTTGCTGCTGTCGTCGCCACCGCAGGCGGTGGCGGTCAGGGCGAGGACGAGGGCGGTGGCCGCTGCGGCGGAGACCTTGCGGAGCTTCATGGTGAACATCCTTTGACTGGTGAACAGATGCGGACCGTCATGGTGCGGGTGCCGGTGGCCGTGCGCGGCGTCGGCAGGGCCGTCAGTGGTGCAGGATCTTCGACAGGAAGTCCTTGGCCCGGTCGCTGCGGGGGTTGCTGAAGAACTGGTCCGGCACAGCCTCTTCGACGATGCGGCCGTCGGCCATGAACACCACCCGATTGGCGGCCGAACGGGCGAAGCCCATCTCGTGGGTGACCACGACCATGGTCATGCCGTCCCGGGCCAGCTGCTGCATGACCTCCAGGACCTCGTTGATCATCTCGGGGTCGAGCGCCGAGGTCGGCTCGTCGAAGAGCATGACCTTGGGGTCCATGGCCAGCGCCCGCGCGATGGCGACACGCTGCTGCTGGCCGCCCGAGAGCTGTGCGGGGTACTTGTCCGCCTGGGTGCCGACGCCGACCCGGTCCAGCAGGTTCCGGGCCTTCTCCTCGGCCTGCTTCTTGTCGGCCTTGCGGACCTTGACCTGCCCCAGCATCACGTTCTCGAGCACGGTCTTGTGCGCGAAGAGATTGAACGACTGGAACACCATGCCGACGTCCGCGCGCAGTCGGGCGAGCGCCTTGCCCTCGGCGGGCAGCGGCTTGCCGTCGATCCGGATGTCGCCGGAGTCGATCGACTCCAGCCGGTTGATGGTGCGGCACAAGGTGGACTTGCCGGACCCGGAGGGTCCGATCACCACGACGACCTCGCCCCTGGTGATCGTCAGATCGATGTCCTGGAGTACGTGCAACGCGCCGAAGTGCTTGTTGACGCTCTTCAGGACGACCAGGTCGTCGGCCGCGGGCACCGCGTCCTTGACCACCGAAACTTCGGTCATCGCTTTAAGGCTCCGTCCTCCTCGGTTTCGGAGGACAGTAGTGACCCGCGACGACCAGCGTCATTACATCTGAGCGAGAATTGAGCATAACGATCTGGTAGCCGGACGATCACTGCACGTGACGGGCTCGCGCGGGGTGTTCCGGCTGAGCGACGGAACCTGTTCGGAACTCGTACGGCCTTGACGGCGTCCTCACTCATCAGTGTGACTGCCAATGGAGCGATGCGCCCGTGCCCGGGATGCGGATCCGCGTAATGTGTGCCAGCCGAGGCGTACACATGACCGAACTCGGCAGACTGACCCGAGTCGGGGAACCGACGGAACCCGACAGACCGACGGAACCCGCCCGACGGAACCCGCCCGACGGAACCCGCCCGACGGAACCCGGCCGACGGAACCCGTCAGACCGACCGAACCCGCAAGACAGATCGAAACGGAAGGGGCCGAATGAGGCTGCTCCTCGTCGAGGACGACAACCACGTCGCCGCCGCCCTGTCCGCGGTCCTGGCCCGGCACGGCTTCGACGTCACGCATGCCCGCAGCGGCGAGGAGGCCCTCCAGGCGCTCGTCCCGGAGGGGAACGGCTTCGGGGTCGTCCTGCTCGACCTCGGCCTGCCCGACCAGGACGGTTACGAGGTCTGCGGCAAGATCCGCAAGCGCACCAGCACTCCCGTGATCATGGTGACGGCCCGCTCCGACGTCCGGTCCCGGATCCACGGCCTGAACCTCGGCGCCGACGACTACGTGGTCAAGCCGTACGACACCGGCGAGCTCCTCGCCCGTATCCACGCCGTCGCCCGCCGCCGGGCCCCCGACGAGGCCGCGGCGCCCGGCGACAGCGGGCTGCGCCTCGGGTCCGTGCTCATCGAGCTGCCCACCCGCCAGGTCAGCGTGGACGGCACGCCCGTCCAGCTGACCCGCAAGGAGTTCGACCTGCTGGCGCTGCTGGCCCAGCGGCCCGGGGTCGTGTTCCGCCGCGAGCAGATCATCAGCGAGGTGTGGCGGACCAGCTGGGAGGGGACCGGCCGCACCCTGGAGGTGCACGTCGCCTCCCTGCGGTCCAAGCTGCGGATGCCCGCCCTGATCGAGACGGTGCGCGGGGTCGGGTACCGGCTGGTCGCCCCGACGCCGTAGCGTGCCCGCGTGCGCACTCGTCTTCTTCCGCTGCTGATCGTCCTGATGGCCGCCGTGCTGCTGGCCCTCGGCATCCCGCTGGCGGTGAGCCTCGCGGCGGCGCGGCAGCAGGAGGTGGTCGTCGACCGCATCGACGACACGGCGCGCTTCGCGGCGCTGGCCCAGTTCGTCACCGAGACGCCGAGCGGTTCCCGGACCAGCGGCGCGACCGACGGCCGCCGGGAGACGCTGCAGCACGAACTCGATCAGTACTACCGCGTGTACGGCATCAAGGCCGGTGTCTTCTACCGGGCCGGGGACGGCCGGGCCATGGCCAACGCCCCCTACAACTGGGAAGTGCCCGACGAGGGCGAGGGGCTCGCCGCGTTCGAAGAGGCGCTGCTGGGCCGTCGCCCGCACAACCCGGACCAGGTGTGGCCCTGGCAGCGCGGCCGGCTCGTCGTCGCCTCGCCGGTCATCCACGACGGCGACGTGATCGCCGTCGTCGTCACCGACTCGCCCACCGGGCAGATGCGGTCCAAGATCCTGCGCGGCTGGCTGGTCATCGGCGCCGGCGAGTTCGCCGCGATGCTCCTCGCCGTCGGCGCCGCGCTGCAACTGACCGGCTGGGTCCTCAAACCGGTACGCGTCCTCGACACCACCACCCACTCCATCGCCTCGGGGCGGCTGAAGTCCCGGGTCGCCGTGGCCAGTGGACCGCCCGAACTCCGCCGTCTGGCACGGTCGTTCAACGAGATGGCCGACAACGTCGAGGACGTGCTGGAACAGCAACGCGCCTTCGTCGCCGACGCCTCGCACCAACTGCGCAATCCACTGGCGGCGTTGTTGCTGCGCATCGACCTCCTCGCCCTCGAACTGCCCGACGGCAACGAGGAGATCGCGTCCGTGCGCACCGAGGGCAAGCGCCTCGCCCAGGTCCTCGACGATCTGCTCGACCTGGCCCTCGCCGAGCACGTCGAGGCCGATCTGCGGCTCACCGACATCGGCGAGCTGGCCGCCGAGCGGGTCGCCTCCTGGTCACCGGTCGCCGACGACAAGGGGGTGACGCTGGTCGGGGACTGTCCCGCCACCACTGCCTGGGCCGACCCCGTCGCGCTGTCCAGCGCCCTGGACGCGGTGATCGACAACGCGCTGAAGTTCACCCCTGCCGGGGAGAGCGTCGAGGTCCGGGTCGCCTCGAACGGACAGGTCTCCACGGTCGTCGTCACCGACGCCGGACCCGGCCTCAGCGACGAGGAGCTGGAACGGGTCGGCGACCGCTTCTGGCGCAGCACCGCGCACCAGAACATCAAGGGTTCGGGTCTCGGCCTGTCCATCTCGCGGGCGCTGATCGTCGCGGGCGGCGGCGCCATCGCGTACGCCCACCACGAGCCCCACGGGCTGAAGGTGACGGTGACGGTGCCCAGGACGCGCCCGACGGACTGAGAGGGGCCGGTCAGGCGCCGCTCGGCCGGCACGTATGCAGGCAGGCCCGTCCCGGCCCTACGGCTTGACCGACCGGTAGTACTCCTTGGCGCCCTTCTGGAGGTACAGCGGGTCCGTGTAGATGGCGGTGCGCAGGTCCACCAGCTGTGCCGCGTGCACGTCCTTGCCGATCCGGTCCCGGTTCTTGATGACCATGCGGGTCAGCCACTCCGTCAGCCGGGGATCCATGTCCTCGCGGGTGATGAGCAGGTTCGCCACCGTGACGGTGGGCACGGTCGAGTTCCGCAGGATGGTCGGGTAGGCGTCGGCGGGCATCACGGCGGCCCGGTAGTGGAGGAAGGAGTCGTCCTCACCGTGCAGCTTCGCCACCAGCTCGCTCCCGATCGGGACGAACCGGAATTCGTACCCCGTGGCCGCCAGGTCGGACAGGCCCTTCGTGGGCAGTCCGCCCGACCAGAAGAAGGCGTCGATCGCGCCGCGGCGGAGCGCGTCGGGGCTGGTGCGGATGGTGTCGGGCCGTGACCGGATGTCCTTGTCGATGTCCAGCCCCTCCGCGGCCAGCACCCGCCCCGCTATCAGCCGTACGCCGGAGCCCTCGGGCCCGACGGCCACGCGTTTGCCCTTCAGGTCCGCGATGGTCTGGATCGGTGAGGTGACCGGCACGACCACCTGCACATAGTCGTCGTACAGCCGTGCCAGGCCCCGCAGCTTCCCGGCGCCGGGCCTGTTCTCGTCCAGGTACGTCTGCACGGCGTCGGCCGCGGCGATGGCGAAGTCGGACTCCCCGGTGGCCACACGCCTGACATTCGTCTGGGAGCCGTTGCTGGACTTCAGGTCGATCGTCAGGCCTGGCATGTCCTGGGCGATCGCGGTCTTCATCTCCTGGCCGTACTGCTGGTAGACACCGCGGTCGGCTCCCGTGCTGAGCGTGATCGTCCCGCTCGGCGGCTCCTCGCGCGGCCACAGCCACCACGCGAGCAGCCCGAGGACCACCAGCGAAGCCACCGAGCCCAGCAGCGCCTGCCGCGTGCCGATGCGGGGGAGTACCTGGACCATGCGCGAAATCCTGCCAGGTCACCGGACGGGCGGCCAGGATCGGACCCATCCGGTGCGAGGCTGTGACCTCGGATCCGCGTTCTCCTCCCGCGCGCCGCACGGGTGCCGGTGATGCCCGGCCCTGCCGTGGCAGGACGGCCGGTGATGGCCCGGCCCTCCTGTGGCAGGACAGAGCTGTCGGTCCGCACCGGCCGGTCGATAGGGTCGCCGGATGAGTTCCTCTCCCGCACACCTGGTCCGCGAGTTCCACCGGGCCTTCGGCCTCGACACCCGGACCGCGCCCACCGAGGTGTCGCCCGAGCTGGCCGCCCACCGTGGCGAGCTGCTGGCCGAGGAGGCCGCGGAGGTGGCCGAGGTGGCGGTCGACGGCCCGCTCGACCGGCTGGCACACGAACTGGCCGACGTCGTGTACGTGGCGTACGGCACGGCCCTCGTCCACGGCATCGACCTCGACTCCGTCATCGCCGAGATCCACCGCTCCAACATGACCAAGCTGGGCCCGGACGGACGGGTCGCCCGCCGGGAGGACGGCAAGGTGCTCAAGGGGGACCACTATCGGGCCCCCGACGTGTCCGCGGTGCTGCGCCGGCAGGGGTGGACCGGCGGGACGTCCTGACCGACGAACGCTCCCCGGCCGCTGCCTTAGGCTTACGGAGTGACCAACAGCAGCGACCGGAGTCAGGCAGTGGGCGTCAAGACATACGAAGTGCGTACTTATGGATGTCAGATGAACGTCCATGACTCCGAACGCCTGTCCGGTCTGCTGGAGGACGCCGGGTACGTCCGCGCACCCGAGGACGCCGGCGAGGGCAACGCCGACGTCGTCGTCTTCAACACCTGCGCCGTACGGGAGAACGCCGACAACCGTCTCTACGGCAACCTCGGCCGCCTCGCCCCGATGAAGACCGCCCGCCCGGGCATGCAGATCGCCGTCGGCGGCTGTCTGGCACAGAAGGACCGGGACACCATCGTCAAGAAGGCGCCCTGGGTGGACGTCGTCTTCGGCACGCACAACATCGGCAAGCTGCCCGTCCTGCTGGAGCGCGCCCGCGTCCAGGACGAGGCCCAGGTCGAGATCGCCGAATCCCTCGAAGCCTTCCCCTCCACACTGCCGACCCGCCGCGAGAGCGCCTACGCCGCCTGGGTCTCCATCTCCGTCGGCTGCAACAACACCTGCACGTTCTGCATCGTCCCGGCCCTGCGCGGCAAGGAGAAGGACCGCCGTACCGGCGACATCCTCGCCGAGATCGAGGCCCTGGTCGGCGAGGGCGTCTCCGAGATCACCCTGCTCGGCCAGAACGTCAACGCGTACGGCTCCGACATCGGTGACCGCGAGGCGTTCAGCAAGCTGCTGCGGGCCTGTGGCAAGATCGAGGGCCTGGAACGCGTCCGGTTCACCTCTCCCCACCCCCGTGACTTCACCGACGACGTGATCGCCGCGATGGCCGAGACCCCGAACGTGATGCCGCAGCTGCACATGCCGCTCCAGTCCGGTTCGGACACGGTCCTCAAGGCCATGCGCCGCTCGTACCGCCAGGAGCGCTACCTCGGGATCATCGAGAAGGTCCGCGCCTCCATCCCGCACGCGGCCATCACCACCGACATCATCGTGGGCTTCCCCGGGGAGACCGAGGAGGACTTCGAGCAGACCATGCACGTGGTCCGCGAGGCCCGGTTCACCCAGGCGTTCACCTTCCAGTACTCCAAGCGGCCCGGCACGCCCGCCGCCACCATGGAGAACCAGATCCCCAAGCAGGTCGTGCAGGCCCGCTACGAGCGGCTCGTCGCCCTCCAGGAGGAGATCTCCTGGGACGAGAACAAGAAGCAGGTCGGCCGCACCCTGGAGCTGATGGTCGCCGAGGGCGAGGGCCGCAAGGACGGCGCCACCCACCGCCTCTCCGGCCGCGCCGCCGACAACCGGCTGGTCCACTTCACCAAGCCGGACCAGGAGGTCCGCCCCGGTGACGTCGTGACCGTCGAGATCACGTACGCCGCCCCGCACCACCTCCTCGCCGAGGGCGCCGTCCTCGAAGTGCGCCGCACCCGGGCGGGGGACGCCTGGGAGAAGCGGAACGCCGCGCCCGCGCAGACGCCGGCGGGTGTGATGCTGGGCCTGCCGAAGATCGGGGTTCCGGAGCCGCTGCCGGCGGCGGCCACGGGCGGCTGCGGCAGCCACTGACCGGCAGGTCATGAGTCAGTCAGCCGCCGCGTGGGGCGAGTCGTCGGCGACGGCCGCTGACCGGCAGGTGGTGAGCGGGTGCCGCCGGGGGGTCGCCACCGCCCGGGTCGGCGTCCGGCCCGGCCGCACCCACGTCCGGAGGCGGCGTACCTCGGTCCGCAGGCGGCGCCCGCCCCTGTCCGAAGGGGTGCGCGTCCCGCGTTCGTGGGCTCCCCGCACGGGCTGCCCGCCCCCGTGCCCGTCGCGGAAGTTACCCTGCGGATCATGCTTGTAGCCGCCGCCGTGTGCCCCTGCCCCCCGCTGCTCGTCCCGGACGTCGCCGCGGGAGCCGCGTCCGAGCTGGACCCGGCGCGGGAAGCCTGCGCGGACGCGCTCGGGGTGCTTGCCGCGGCCCGGCCCGACCGGCTGATCGTCGTGGGCCCCGGCGGGCGGGACGCCTCGTATCCGGAAGGCGCCCGCGGCTCCTTCCGGGGCTTCGGCGTGGACCTCGACGTCCGGCTGGGACGCGGGGCGGGGGACTCTCCCGCCACGCTGCCCGCCTCCCTCGCCGTGGCCGCCTGGCTGCTCGACCGCACCGGCTGGGCCGACGCGCCCGTGGAAGGGCTCGGCGTGGCGGAAACGCTCCCCGCCGAGAGCTGTGTCCGCGCCGGACGGGACATCGCGGGGCGGGCCGGCCGTGTGGCCCTGCTGGTGATGGGGGACGGCAGCGCCTGCCGGACGCTGAAGGCCCCGGGGTACCTGGACGCCCGCGCGGCCGGCTTCGACGCGGGGATCGCCCGGGCACTCGGCGCCGCCGACCCCGCGGCCCTGCGGGCGCTGGACGCCGGCCTCGCGCGCGAGCTGCGGGCCTCCGGCCGGGCCCCCTGGCAGGTCCTCGCCGGCGCCGCGGAGAACGCGGGCCTGGGCGGCAGCCTGCTGTACGACGACGCGCCGTACGGCGTGGGCTATCTGGTGGCCGCCTGGTCGTAGGCCGGACACGGCGGACGGCCGGGAGCGAGGTGCTCCGCGGCCGTCCGGCGATAGGAACTGTTCAGGAAGCCGGCGGCGGTGTGATGCCGCCACCCGGAGGCGTGGGCGTGGGACCGCTGTCCGCGGGCGGAGGGGCGTGCCCGCCGCCCGCCGGCGGCGAGGTGCGCCCGCCGTCGTCCGTGTGCGCGAGTCGGCCCATGGCGTGCTTCGCCTTGCCCGTGCCCGACTGGATCCGGTCGCTGTACTTGCCTTTGGTCTTCCTGTCGACCGTGTGCGCGGCCTTGTCGAGACCGTGGTGGATCTTGACCTCGTGCTTCTGCGCCAGGTGCGAGACCCTGTCCTTGGCCGGGGAGAGTTTGGACTTCAAGTTATGCAGCAGACCCATGGTTCACCTTCCCGCGCGGGGCAGTCATGTGCGGGCGCCCTCGCCGGCCTCGTTGTCGGCCGCCTGGTCGGCGGTCTGCTGCTTGGGGATCTCCACGTCGTCCGCCGCCTCCACGGTCTCCGCCGCGGCCTCGGCCGGTTCGTTCCCGGTCGCGGCCTCGTCCTCGGGCCGGGCGACCTCGGTGGATCCCTTCGCCTCCTCCGACTCCTCCGGCTCGGTCTCGGCGCCCGGAGCGGCTGCCGTCACGACGGCCTCCTCCGCGTTCTTCGCCTTGCGCCGAAACATTGAAAAAACGCCCATATCAACCTCAATGCTAATCATGCGGGCTAATTCCCGCGCTCTCCCGGAGCGTCCCATTGCGTCATCCGGGCCGCCGGAACTCGCATCCGGCGCTTCGAACTCGCAACACGCAACGACGCCGGCTCCCTCGCGTCACGTAGCTCGTTCGAGAAGAGGCACCGACATTTGCGAGACTGGGGCGGTGAGTAGCGCAGTTCCCCCTTCGCGGGTCATCGCCGTCGTCGGACCGACCGCGGCCGGAAAGTCCGATCTCGGCGTCTTCCTCGCCCAGCGTCTCGGCGGCGAGGTCGTCAACGCCGATTCCATGCAGCTCTACCGGGGGATGGACATCGGCACCGCCAAGCTGACCCTCCGGGAACGCGACGGAGTCCCGCACCACCTCCTGGACATCTGGGACGTCACGGCCGCCGCCAGCGTCGCCGAGTACCAGCGGCTCGCCCGCGCGCGCATCGACGCCCTGCTCGCCGAGGGCCGCTGGCCGGTCCTCGTGGGCGGTTCCGGGCTGTACGTCAGGGGGGCCGTCGACAACCTGGAGTTCCCCGGCACCGACCCCGAGGTCCGGGCCCGTCTGGAGGAGGAGCTGACCCTGCGCGGGTCCGGCGCGCTGCATGCCCGGCTCGCCGCCGCCGACCCCGGGGCCGCCCGGGCGATCCTGCCGAGCAACGGCCGCCGGATCGTGCGCGCCCTCGAAGTGATCGAGATCACCGGAAAGCCGTTCACGGCCAATCTGCCGGGCCACGACTCCGTCTACGACACCGTCCAGATCGGTGTCGACGTGGCGCGTCCCGAACTCGACGAGCGCATCACCCGCCGGGTCGACCGCATGTGGGACGCCGGGCTGGTCGAAGAAGTGCGCGCACTGGAGGCGCAGGGGTTGCGCGAGGGGCGTACGGCGTCGCGTGCGCTCGGCTACCAGCAGGTCCTCGCGGCGCTGGCAGGGCAGTGCACCATGGACGAGGCGCGAGCCGAGACCGTGCGTGCCACCAAGCGCTTCGCGCGCCGCCAGGATTCATGGTTCAGACGCGACCCACGGGTGCATTGGCTCAAAGGGGGGCTCGCCGACCTGGCGGAACTCCCGCAGCTCGCACTGACGTTGATCGAACGACCGGTCACAGCCTGATCACGTCATGGCATCGGGTCGCCCCGGCGGTCATCCCGGCCTCCGGGGGCGTGCCATCATCGAGCTTCGATCGACCAAGTGGAGTCCGAGTTGGGAGGGCGCGTGGCGATGGAGGCCGGCCCTCGTGACACCGCACAAGGCGCGGAGCACGGCGCCGCGGAGGACGCGGAGCAGCTGGTTACCGAGGGGTACGCACTGGATCCCGACGACGACCCGTTGAGCCCCGACGGTCCCGACGACCAGACTCCCGGTGGTGTGAGCGACGACGGACCGGAACCGGACGAGATGACCGGGCCGGAGGTCGAGGTCGAGCTGCGCCCCCAGCGCAGGCTACGGCTCTGGCAGCTCGCGCCCATCGTGGGCCTCGCCGCGGTCGGCTCCCTGATGTTCGCCTTCCCGCTCGCCTTCGAGTTCGGTGACGGCGGCGCCGTGGTCGCCATGCTCGGCCTGCTGATCTGTGCCACCGCGGCCGGCTGGGGCATGATGGCCGCCCGCCGCGTGGGTTACACGTGGCCCGGCCTGCCCGCCCGGGGCTCCGGCCGCCGCCCGGACTGGCGGATGGCCCTGCTCTACCTCCTGATCGTCGCCGCGGTGGTGGCACTGGCCGTGTGGCGGGTGGCGCGGCTCCGCTAGAGCCCAGGGCTCGGTGGAGACCGCCCTGCCCTGCCCGGGCCGGCCCTGTGTCGCCGGGCCGCCTCTCCCCACTCCTCGCCGACGCCCCCCTCCTCGTCGGCTCCCGCGACTTCCGCCGGTCCCGGCACCGGAGCGCTCCCGTACGATCGAGGAATGAGCACGCGGATCGCCTTCCTCAAGGGACACGGGACCGAGAACGACTTCGTGATCGTCCCGGATCCCGAGAACGCCATCGACCTCTCCCCGGCCGCCGTCGCGGCTCTGTGCGACCGCCGCGCGGGCATCGGAGGCGACGGCGTGCTCCATGTCGTGCGGTCCGCCGCGCACCCCGAGGCGAGGGACCTGGCGGCCGACGCGGAATGGTTCATGGACTACCGCAACGGCGACGGCTCCGTCGCCGAGATGTGCGGCAACGGCGTCCGCGTCTTCGCCCGGTACCTCCTGCACGCCGGTCACGTCACCGAGGGCGACCTCGCCGTCGCCACGCGCGGGGGCGTGAAGAGGGTCCACATCGACAAGGACGGTGACGTCACGGTCGGTATGGGCGGCGCGCGCCTCCCCGAGGGCGACGTCACGGTGAGCGTCGGCGAGCACAGTTGGCCCGCGCGCAACGTGAACATGGGCAACCCGCACGCGGTCGCCTTCGTGGACGACCTCGCGCAGGCGGGCGACCTGCTCTCCCCGCCGCCCTTCAGCCCCGCCTCGGCCTACCCGGACGGCGTCAACGTCGAGTTCGTCGTCGACCGCGGTCCCCGGCACGTGGCGATGCGCGTCCACGAGCGCGGCTCCGGCGAGACCCGCTCGTGCGGCACCGGCGCGTGCGCCGTCGCCGTGGCCGCCGCCCGCAGGGACGGCGTCGATCCGGCCGTCACCGGCACCCCGGCGACCTACACCGTGGACGTGCCCGGCGGCACGCTGGTGATCACCGAACGGGCCGACGGTGAGATCGAGATGACCGGTCCCGCGGTGATCGTCGCCGAAGGCGAGATCGACGCCAAGTGGCTGGAAACGGCGGCCCGTTGACATGTGATAGGGCTTGACTTGACGGTGCCCGAGCCGTGGACGCCGCCCATATCCAAGCCCGTCACGCGGTCAGGGGTGCGAATCCATGGCGCACCCCTCACCGGGTGGCCCGAAACCGCAAACCCCGGAACCATCCCTCGAATGGGTGATCCGTTTCACGCTCGGCGAGAGGCGGTCGGACGGGCGTGATGGGCTCGGTAGCATCAAGCACCGGCACGGACGGGGGAACGACACGATCCCCTGAGCCGCCGCACGCCATGGGGCACCCGTCCGCCGGTCCACGCAGCCGGAGGTGCCCATGAGCGCGGAGGCCACGAACCCCGCCGTATCGCCCGCCCCTGCGCCGCCGCCAGCGCACCGCAGGAAGGGCCGACCTCGTATCGACCTGCGCCGTCTGGGCCGCGCCGCACTCCTGGGTCCGACGACACGCGACCGGTTGCCCGACGCGATCAGCCACGTCGCCGAGGCCCACCGCGCCCACCACCCCGACGCCGACCTGGAACCACTGCGTCGGGCGTACGTCCTCGCCGAGTCCTCGCACCGCGGTCAGATGCGCAAGAGCGGTGAGCCGTACATCACGCACCCGCTCGCCGTGACCCTGATCCTCGCCGAACTGGGCGCGGAGACCACGACCTTGACGGCCTCGCTGCTCCACGACACCGTCGAGGACACGGATGTGACCCTGGATCAGGTGCGCGAGGAGTTCGGCGAGGAGGTGCGGTACATCGTCGACGGCGTCACCAAGCTGGAGAAGGTCGACTACGGGGCCGCCGCCGAGCCCGAGACCTTCCGCAAGATGCTCGTCGCCACCGGCAACGACGTCCGCGTGATGTCGATCAAACTCGCCGACCGGCTGCACAACATGCGCACCCTCGGGGTGATGCGTCCCGAGAAGCAGGAACGCATCGCCAAGGTCACCAAGGACGTCCTGATCCCGCTCGCCGAACGGCTCGGCGTCCAGGCCCTCAAGACGGAACTGGAGGACCTCGTCTTCGCGATCCTCCACCCCGAGGAGTACGCCCGCACCCGTGAGCTCATCGCGGAGAACGCGGCACGCCCCAGCGACCCGCTCGCGGAGATCGCCGACGAGGTGCGCGGTGTCCTGCGCGAGGCGGGCATCCAGGCCGAAGTCCTCATAAGGCCGCGCCACTTCGTCTCCCTGCACCGGGTCTCGCGAAAACGCGGACAGCTGCGCGGCTCCGACTTCGGCAGGCTCCTGGTCCTCGTGGGCGAGGACGCCGACTGCTACGCGGTCCTCGGCGAACTGCACACCTGTCTGACGCCCGTGGTCTCGGAGTTCAAGGACTTCATCGCCGTACCGAAGTTCAACCTGTACCAGTCGCTGCACACCGCCGTCGCCCGCGGTGACGGCCAGGTCGCCGAAGTCCTGGTCCGCACCCACCAGATGCACAAGGTCGCCGAGGCCGGCGTCATCGCGCTGGGCAATCCCTACGCCGCCCCGGCGGAGGAGCAGCCCGACGGCGAGGGCGAGCGCGTCGACCCCACCCGCCCCGGCTGGCTCTCCCGGCTCCTCGACTGGCAGGAGGCGGCACCGGACGCGGACATGTTCTGGTCCACCCTGCGCGAGGACCTCGCCCAGGACCGCGAGATCACCGTCTTCCGCCCCGACGGGGGCACGTTGGGGCTCCCCGAGGGCGCCAGTTGCGTCGACGCGGCGTACGCGCAGTACGGCGAGGACGCGCACGCCTGCATCGGCGCCCGTGTCAACGGCCGTCTGGTCCGGCTGAGCACCGTCCTGAAGGACGGCGACACCGTCCAGCTCCTCATGGGCCAGGACCCGGCCTCCGAGCCCTCCAGGGAGTGGCTGGAGCACGCCCACACACCCGGCGCGCGCATCGCCATCCAGCGCTGGCTCGCCACCCATCCCTCTCCCGCCGCCGACGAGCGGCACGAGGAGAGCGACGGCGCGCCCAAGGACGGGACACCGGCCCTGCGCCCGGCCATGGACGAGCCCGCCGCCACCTCCGACTCCGTCGGCGCCGCGGTCGTCGTCGACAGGCCCGGGGCGACGGTACGTCTCGCGGGCTGCTGTACGCCCGTACCGCCCGACGAGGTCACCGGCTTCGCCGTCCGCGGGGGAGTGGTGACCGTGCACCGTGTCGCCTGTGCCGCCGTCACGCGCATGAAGAACCTCGGGCGGCCCGAGATCGAGGTGTGCTGGGGGGACACCACCGAGTTCCGGGTCACCCTCGTCGCCGAGTCCTTCCAGCGGCCCCACCTGCTCGCCGACCTCACCGAGGCCATCGCCCTGGAGGGCGTCGCCATCGTCTCCGCCACCGTGGAGCCGCCGACACAGCAGCGCGTCCGTCACACCTACACGCTGCAACTCCCGGACGCCGCCCACCTCCCCGACCTGATGCGGGCCATGCGGAACGTGCCCGGCGTGTACGACGTGGGCCGGGCCCAGCACCAGGCCGCGGCCGCCGAGTGACCTCGGCCGGCCGTCCGCCGACGTCAGTGGGCGGCCGCCGCGTGACCCCCGAGGGTGAAGGCGGCCCGGCGGACCGTCGGCCGCTCGTTCGGGTGGGACCGCTGCGCGTCGGCCACGCGCGGCGCGGGCGCGCTGGTAGCGGTGGTCCATGCCGCTCACCCCACGCTCCAGGAGCCGCCGCGTCCAGGCCGCGCTGCTCGCCTCCGCCGTCTCCGTCTGCCTGATCGCCGCGAGCGCCCCCTCACCCGCCGTGCCCCTAGGCGTCGGCGACCGACTCTTCCCCCACCTCGGCAACCCCGGATACGACGTGCGGTCGTACGACCTCGCCTTCAGCTACCCCGGCGGCAACCGCCAGCCGCTCACGGCCGTCACCACGATCGACGCCCGGACGACTGCCCGACTGGAACGGGTCAATCTCGACTTCTCGCACGGGAAGGTCGGTTCCGTCGAGGTCGACGGGGAACCCGCCGCCTTCACGAGCGCGGGCGAGGACCTGGTGATCACGCCCCCGGAGCCGCTGCCCGAGGGCAGCCGGACCCGTATCACCGTGCGGCACACCAGTGACCCCGTGTACCCGCAGGGTGTGGAGGGCGGCTGGCTGCAGACCGCCGACGGGCTCGCGATGGCCAACCAGGCCGACGCGGCACATGTGGTCTTCCCCTGCAACGACCACCCCTCCGACAAGGCCATGTTCACCGTCCGGGTCACCGTGCCCGACGGCTACACGGCCGTCTCCAACGGCCTCGCCACGGGCACCGACCGTGCCGCCGGAACCACCACCTGGACGTACCGGACCCAGCACCCCATGGCCACCGAACTGGCCCAGGTCTCCATCGGCCGCTCCGCGGTCCTGCGCCGGACCGGCCCGCACGGTCTGCCGGTGCGTGACGTCGTTCCCGCGAAGGACCGCGAGAAGCTCGAACCGTGGCTCAGGAAGACCCCGGCGCAGATCGAGTGGATGGAGGACAAGGTCGGCCCGTACCCCTTCGAGACGTACGGCGTGCTGATCGCCGAGGCGCAGACCGGGTTCGAGCTGGAGACGCAGACCCTCTCCCTCTTCGAGCGAGAACTGTTCGTCCGGCCCGAGTACCCCCGGTGGTACGTCGAGTCGATCATGGTGCACGAGCTGGCCCACCAGTGGTTCGGCAACAGCGTCAGCCCCCGCACCTGGTCCGACCTGTGGCTCAACGAGGGGCACGCCACCTGGTACGAGGCCCTGTACGCCGAGGAGGTCGCGGGCAGGACGCTGGAGGCGCGGATGAAGGCCGCGTACGGCGCATCCGACCGCTGGCGCGCCGCCGGGGGCCCTCCCGCCGCACCCAAGGAGCCCAAGGACGGCCAGAAGATCGGCATCTTCCGGGCCAATGTCTACGACGGCGCCGCGCTGTTCCTCTACGCCCTGCGCCAGGAGATCGGAGCCCCCGCCTTCGACCGGCTGCAGCGGGCCTGGGTCACCGTCCACCGCGACGGTGTCGCCTCGACCGCCGACTTCCGGGACCTCGCGTCCGTGATCGCCGGACGCGACCTGGGCGGGTTCTTCCACGCCTGGCTGTACGAGGTGAGGACGCCGCCGATGCCGGGGCACCCCGACTGGAAGCCGGTCCCGGCGGAAGCGCCGGCGAGGCGGTAGCCGGCGGCGGACCGGGTCGCCGACGGCGGAGCAGGGTCTGCCGTCGGCGGGGGTGTGTGGTGGGTGCCGGCCGGTGAAGCGGTGGCCGGGGTCCATCGGGGTGTGGCCCCGGTGCGGACGGGAAATAACCCGGGTGACGAGACGGGGCGTGCCGTGCGACCATCTTCGGGTCGGCGACGGGAATCTCCCGGAAGCCCCGGGCGTTGTCGCCATTGACGGATCGTGGTTCGTGTCGTGATCCGTCGCCTTCGGTATCCCTATCGACGTAAGGACCCAATGACCTCCTCTTCTTCCCCTTCCCAGGCCGCACAGAGCGCCTTCGCGCAGAACAACCCCGAGAATCTTCGGGCCGATGCCCTGATGGAAGAGGACGTCGCCTGGAGCTTCGAGATCGACGGAGAGCGGGACGGCGACCAGTTCGACCGCTCCGACCGCGCGGCTCTGCGCCGCGTCGCGGGCCTCTCCACCGAACTCGAGGACGTCACCGAGGTCGAGTACCGCCAGCTCCGCCTGGAGCGCGTCGTACTCGTCGGTGTCTGGACCACGGGAACCGTGCGCGACGCGGAGAACTCGCTGGCAGAGCTGGCCGCCCTCGCGGAGACCGCGGGCGCGCTCGTGCTCGACGCGGTGTTCCAGCGTCGCGACAAGCCGGACGCGGCCACCTACATCGGCTCCGGCAAGGCCAACGAGCTGCGGGACGTCGTCCTCGAATCGGGCGCGGACACCGTCATCTGCGACGGTGAGCTGAGCCCCGGCCAGCTCATCCATCTCGAAGACGTCGTCAAGGTCAAGGTCATCGACCGTACGGCCCTGATCCTCGACATCTTCGCCCAGCACGCCAAGTCCCGGGAGGGCAAGGCGCAGGTCGCGCTCGCGCAGATGCAGTACATGCTGCCGAGGCTCCGTGGCTGGGGTCAGTCGCTGTCCCGTCAGATGGGCGGCGGCAAGGGCGGCGGCCTCGCCACCCGTGGTCCCGGTGAGACCAAGATCGAGACGGACCGGCGGCGGATCCGCGAGAAGATGGCGAAGATGCGCCGGGAGATCGCGGAGATGAAGACCGGCCGCGAGATCAAGCGTCAGGAGCGCCGCCGGAACAAGGTGCCCTCGGTCGCCATCGCCGGCTACACCAACGCCGGCAAGTCCTCCCTGCTCAACCGCCTCACGGGCGCGGGCGTACTGGTGGAGAACGCGCTGTTCGCGACCCTCGACCCGACCGTGCGCCGGGCCGAGACGCCGAGCGGGCGGCTGTACACGCTGGCGGACACCGTCGGCTTCGTACGGCACCTGCCGCACCACCTCGTCGAGGCGTTCCGCTCCACGATGGAGGAGGTCGGCGACGCCGACCTGATCCTGCACGTGGTCGACGGCTCGCACCCCGCGCCGGAGGAGCAGCTGGCCGCCGTGCGCGAGGTCATCCGTGACGTGGGCGCGACCAAGGTGCCCGAGATCGTGGTGATCAACAAGGCGGACGCGGCCGACCCGCTGACGCTGCAGCGGCTGCTGCGGGTCGAGAAGCGCTCCATCGCTGTCTCCGCCCGTTCCGGCCAGGGCATCGAGGAACTGCTCGCCCTGATCGACAACGAGCTGCCGCGCCCCTCGGTCGAGATCGAGGCACTCGTTCCGTACACCCACGGCAAGCTCGTCGCCCGCACCCACACCGAGGGCGAGGTGATCTCCGAGGAGCACACCCCGGAGGGCACCCTGCTCAAGGCCCGGGTGCACGAGGAGCTGGCGGCCGACCTGGCGCCGTACGTCCCGGCGGCGACGGTCTGACGGCCTGAGACCTGCGGCCTGAGGTCTGAGGCCTGCGGAAGCGCGGGAGCCCCCGGGCGAACCGCACTCGTGACCGCACCAGTGGCCCGCCCCCTCCGCCGAGGGAGCGGGCCTCTGCCATGTGCGCGCGTCGTGGTCGTACGACAGCCCCGCACGGGTCACGTCACCTGTGCGGGAGCTCCGGGGGTACGGCGGAGGGCGCGTGATCCACCGGTCCCACGCGCCCTCCGCCTTCGTCAACACCTGTCCGGCGTCACCGCGCGAACTTGTCACTCACCGCCTGGTACACGCCCTCGGCCTCCTTGCCCAACCGCGGCCCCGCCAGCCAGCCGGCGCTCGCCGGACCGATGGAGGTGTTGGACACCAGCGCGGGCCGACCGTCCGAACCGGTCGCCACCCAGCCACCCCCGGACGAGCCGCCGGTCATGGAGCAGCCGATGCGGTACATCGTCGGGTCGGCCGCGACGAGCGAGAACCGTCCGGGCTTGTCCTGGCACTGGTACATCGTCTCGCCGTCGTAAGGAGCCCCGGCCGGGTAACCCGTCGCCGTGATGCTCTTCATCTGCGGCACGGCGGGCGCGTCGAAGTCCACCGGCAGGGCCGAACCGACCATCTCCTCCAGCGACTTGCCCCCGCTGCCCTCCTCCGGCGTCACATGGATCACCGCGAAGTCGTACGGGGCTCCGTCACCGCCCGTCTGGCCGCCCTGCTCGATCCACTGGTCCGAGGTCTGTGCCCAGTCGCCCCACCAGACGCCGTACGGAGCGACCTCCTCCTCGGTGGCGGTCTGCCGTTCCGACGCCGACCTGCCACTGTCGTTGTACGAGGGCACGAAGGCGATGTTGCGGTACCAGCCGCCCGCCTTGCCGGCGTGCACGCAGTGGCCGGCGGTCCACACCATGTTGGACTTCCCCGGGTTGGCCGGGTCCTGCACCACGGTCGCCGAGCAGACCATGGTGCCCTCGGGCGCGTCGAAGAACACCTTGCCCGCCTCGGGCACGTTCGCGTGGTACTTCGCCGACACCGCCGTGGCGTCGACGGACTGCGGTGTCGGGTCGGTCACGCCCTGGTCACCGGTGAGGTCGCTCTCGTCGACCTCCTTCTCCGGCTCCTCGGCGTCCCGCATCCGGTCCGGGTCCCACAGGTCCTTGATGATCGGGTTGACGTAGTCCTCGGCCTCGCGCAGCCAGTCGTCCTTGTCCCAGTTCTTCCAGGCACCGCCCCGCCACTTGTCGAGGTCGATCCCGTGTTCCTTGAGCTTGTCCTTGATGTCGTCCGGAATGCGGATCTTGCCGTCGCCCGAGCTGCCGCCGTCCTGAGCGGACGCCGACGGGTCGGCGCTCGCCGTGGTGTCACCCGAGCCGCAGGCGGTGGCGGTCAACGACAGAACCGCGGCAAGGCCGACCGCGGCCACCACGGGGGAGGTTCTGCGGCGCGTGCTCCTCCCACGACGGGCGGCGAAGAGCGGTCGTATGGGTCGCATGGTCTGAACTCCCCTGGGGCGTTTGAGAACTCTGTGCTGCCGAGGCGGATCACGCACGGTCCTCCGCGCGCCCACCGCCTCCTTGTACGTAACCGACGCGGCATCGCGCGGCTCCGTACCTCGGTTTCTTCGTACGCGGTCGTCTTCTTCGTACGTGGCCGTCCGGCACGGTCGCCGTACTCAGGAGACGTACTCGGCAGTCATCTGCGCGGCTCGCCACGGATCCGCCGAGCCGCGTCCTTCGGAACGGCACCACACACTATGCGGTCGTTGTGGGGGACATCCGATGGAACGGCAACGGTTCCGTCACGGCAAGGATCTTCGTCCCACCCGCTTCCCCGTGCGAGTCCCGTCGTTGGAAGGTGCGGGGGACCCGCCGGTGCTCGGTGACCCCTGCCAACTCGCCTTCGAGCAGCGGGAGGAAGTGCAGTCGTGGCGGTGACCGAGTCTGCTGTGGCGCCGATGGGGCGCGCGCCCTCGCGAACACGTTCGGGACACGAGGGCGAACGGGCGCGCGCACCACGGGAAGACGACGGGACGCGCTCGGCGCACGAGGGGTTCCTGCGGCGGCAGTCTGCCCGCGAGTCGGCGGCACGCACCTACGCGCACGCCCTGCCCATCGTGCCCGTCCGCGCACGCGGGCTGACCATCGAAGGCGCCGACGGCCGCCGCTACCTCGACTGTCTGTCCGGCGCCGGCACCCTCGCTCTCGGCCACAACCATCCGGTCGTCCTCGAAGCCATCCGGAAGGTGCTCGACTCGGGTGCTCCCCTGCAGGTCCTCGACCTGGCCACTCCGGTGAAGGACGCCTTCACCACCGAACTGTTCCGCACCCTTCCCCCAGGGCTCGCGGACCGCGCACGCGTCCGGTTCTGCGGACCCGCCGGTACGGACGCGGTAGAGGCGGCCTTCGCATTGGTCCGGGCAGCGACCGGACGCACCGGAATGCTCACCTTCACCGGCGCCTGCCACGGCACGACCGCCGGGGCACTGGAAGCGTCGGAAGGCGCCCACGACGTACGGGTGACACGTCTGCCCTACCCCCAGGACTACCGTTGTCCCTTCGGCACGGGCGGGGAACGCGGCGCCGAACTCGCCGCTCGCTGGACCGAGTCGGTCCTCGACGACGTCAAGCACGGCGTACCCCGACCGGCGGGCATGCTCCTCGAACCGGTCCAGGGCGAGGGAGGTGTCGTCCCCGCCCCGGACGGCTGGCTCCGCCGCATGCGCGAGATCACCGCGGCTCGCTCGATCCCGCTGATCGCCGACGAGGTTCAGACGGGTGTGGGCCGCACCGGCCGGTTCTGGGCCGTCGAGCACAGCGGCGTCGTTCCCGATGCGATGGTTCTGTCCAAAGCCATCGGCGGCAGCCTCCCGCTGGCCGTCGTGGTCTACCGCGACGACCTCGACGTCTGGCAACCGGGCGCCCCCGCGGGCACCTTCCGTGGCAATCAGCTGGCCATGGCCGCCGGCACCGCCACCCTCGCCCACGTCCGTGAGAACGGCCTCGCCGCACGTGCCGAGTCCCTGGGCATCCGCATGCTCACCCAACTCCGTGGTCTTGCCCAGCACTTCGCCTGCGTCGGCGATGTACGGGGCCGAGGGCTGATGATCGGCATCGAGATGGTCGTTCCGGGGGCGTCCTCTCCTCCCGATGGCACAGGTCCGCCCCCGCCCGCCCCCAGCCTGGCCACCGCCGTCCAGCGTGAATGCCTCCGTCGGGGCCTGATCGTCGATCTGAGTGGCCGCCGGGCCGGCGTCGTCCGCCTCCTCCCACCCCTCACGATCACCGACGAACAGGCGGAGGCCGTACTCGACCGCCTGACGGACGCGATCGCCTCGGTAGCGGCCACCGCCGATGAGCGAGGTTCGGTGAGGCCGATGTCCGAGCGAGCCGGAGGCCCGGGAGACCCGCCCGGCGGCTGAGCAGCGAGCCGACCTGCCATACCGCCCGGTGCGGCCTCCACCGCGCCCCCGGACCAGCCATGCACCCCAGGCACCGCCCCACCCGGCCATCGGTCCGTGACTCCGCCGGGCAGGCCCCTGAACCACCGACGCTCCGCCCCCTTCCGTAGTTCCCCTCCCCACAGCCCCACCGCACAAGCCCCCGGCCACGCCGGACCGCGCGCACCCCGCGACTGCCCTCCCGCACGAGCAACCCCAGGAACCGCCTTGAAGCCGCAGCCCGCCCCCGAGGCCCGCTCCCATGATCACGACACGAAGGCATGCGCCCCCCTGACCCCGACCCAGCTCGATGCCGAGCCGTCGCCCGCCCACGCGGACATGAGGGTCGGCCAGGTCGGACCGCTGTTCGACCTGGCCGAGCCGAGATCCGGCGTGACCGCCCCGGCCCCCGGGCACGCGCCCCTGGCCTCCGGCTCGACCGCCCTGGTCTCCGACCAGGCCGCCCCGGGTTCCGGCCCGGCCACCCCGACGCCCGGCCGACCCGAGCGAGGGGCCGTCTCGGTCGTACAGAGGCCCACACGGCCAGCATCGGAGTGCGAGGGCACCGAGCCGTCGACCGGCCAGGCCGCACCGACCTCCGGCCCGCCCGAGCCGCGCCCTGGCCTTGGCCTTGGCCCCGGCCCGGGTCTCGGCCTCCGGCGAAACGAACCGCTTGCCTCTCCCACCGCGCCGGTCCCCAGCCAAGCCGCACCCACTCGGACACCGGCCGAGCCAGGGCAAGAGCGCTACCAGCCTGCCCTCGGCCGAGCCGACAAAGACCGGATCGCCGAGCCGCCGCACAGCCCTTCCGCCGACCCCCTGCACCACCCCGACCCGCACACCGCGGCCCAGGCGGCGGCGATCGAGAATCTGCTGCGCTGCTGGGTTCGCGAACACAACCTCACCTGCCCCCACGACGGCACCCTCCACATCCCCCTCCCCACCACCGGTACGACGCTCCTCGCCCCGGTGCACTACTGGTCCCTCACCGGCTGGCACCGCTTCGGCCCGCCGTACCTTGCCGGCACTCCCGAGAACACACCGCCTCTCGACGCGGCCGCGGTGGCGGCACTGCTGGTGGGTGGGACGACCACGCGAGGTTCAGGCGGGACGGACACCCACGAGCCCTGGCCCACCGCGGCGCACGCCCCCACGCCCCCCACCGCGAGCGCACCGGACCACCCCGATCCGCTCCCCCCGGCCGACCATCCGGATACGCCCCGCCAACTCGACTCCGTCGATGGGCCCGGCCGACCGGGACCGCTCGACCCGCTCGATCACCTCGACCCGCTCGATCACCTCGACCCGCTCGATCACCTCGACCGGCTCGATCACCTCGACCCGCGCGATCTGATCGGACGGGTCGCCGACTCCGCCCGCCGCGTCGCCATGTTCATCGCCGAACGTCGAGCCGCGCCCGCCGACGGTCCGGACCGATTCCGCTCTGCCGAGCAGGCTCTCGTCCTCGGTCACCCCCTGCACCCCACCCCCAAAAGCCGGGACGGCCTCTCGGAGACCGAAGTGCGGCTCTACTCACCGGAGTCGCGTGGCTCCTTTCCCCTGAACTGGTTGGCGATCGCCCCCTCCGTCCTGTCCGCCGACTCGGCATGGACCGAGCGCGGTCGTGTCGTCCCCGCCGAACAGCTGACCGCCCGGTTGGCCGGTCCGGAGCTGCCGCTGCCGGCGGGCCATGGCGCCCTGCCCGTGCACCCTTGGCAACTCCGTGAGGTCCGACGCCGCCCGGCCGTCGCCGCGCTGTTCGACGCCGGCCTGATCAGGGACCTGGGTCCGCACGGTGACCCGTGGCACCCCACCTCCTCCGTGCGTACCGTTCACCGGACCGACACCCCCGCGATGCTGAAGCTCTCGCTGGGTTTGCGCATCACCAACTCCCGTCGCGAGAACCTCCGCAAGGAACTCCACCGCGGTGTCGAGGTCCACCGCCTGCTCCGCTCCGGCCTGACCGCGCAGTGGCAGGCGGCCCACCCTCGGTTCGACATCGTCCGCGACCCGGCGTGGCTGGGGGTCACCACACCCGAGGGCGGCCCTCTGCCGGGCCTGGACGTGATCGTCCGCCACAACCCCTTCGGCGCTGCGCACGACGTGTCCTGCGTCGCGGGACTCGTCTCACCGAGACCGTACGCCCCGGCCGAACGGCGAACGGATCACCGCGCAGACCACGGCGGTACGCGGCAGGAGCACAGGGACGAACATCGGACGCGGCACTGCGACAGCGTCCTCCTGCACGGAGTCGACCCCCGTGCTGATGTGCACCTCCTCATGCGGTCACGACTCGCCGATGTCATCACCCGTCTCACCGGGCGCACCGGCCGTCCCCGAGGCGCCGTCGCCGTCGAGTGGTTCCTGCGCTATCTGGAGCAGGTCGTGCGGCCCGTGCTGTGGCTGGACAGCGAGGCCGGGATCGCCCTCGAAGCGCACCAGCAGAACACGCTCGTCCTTCTGGACCCCGACGGCTGGCCCATCGGGGGCCGGTACCGGGACAACCAGGGCTACTACTTCCGTGAGTCCCGCCGCGCGGATCTCGCAGCCCGCTTGCCCGGCATCGGCGAGCACAGTGACACGTTCGTCTCCGACGAGGTCGCCGACGAACGGTTCGCCTACTACCTCGGTATCAACAACGTGCTCGGCCTGATCGGTGCGTTCGGCTCGCAGCGCCTCGGGGACGAGAGACTTCTGCTGGCAGCCTTCCGCCGCTTCCTCACGCACATGGCCTCCGGCCCCGCCCGGCTGAACACCACCCTGCCGGCCCGGCTGCTCGACTCACCCGTCCTGCGCTGCAAGGCAAACCTCCTGACCCGTCTCCACGACCTGGACGAACTCGTCGGTCCTGTCGACACCCAGTCCGTCTACGTCACGATCACCAACCCCCTCCATCGCTGACCTGCCCGGCCGCTGTGCGGCCCGCTCGTCCGCGTCGATTCGCCTCCCTTCAGCCCCGAGGAACATGACCCATCCGATCTCCTGAGAGGAACGTCGCCGTGGCTCCCACCGACGCGAGCACCGAAGCGAGCACCGAAGCGAGCACCCACACCGGCCCCGCCTCGACCCCGACGTGCAACGAGGACACGCTGGAACTGCGCCTGACCGAAGACTTCCTCGCACTGCTGTCCGAGGACGGCGACCCGCGCGTCGGTGAGACCGAGCCAGGCCAGGAGAGCCCCCCGGCCGAAGGCGAACTGCTCGACCATCTCGCCGACTGGGGGCCGGTCGGCACCCCGGCAGGCGCCCTGCGCCTCGTCCCCGTTCGCCTCGAACGGGAGCTACCGCTGATCTCCCGGTGGATGAACGACTCGACCGTGGCCTCCTACTGGAAGCTCGCCGGATCCGAGGACGTGACCGCGGACCACCTCCGGACCCAGCTCGGCGGTGACGGCCGCAGCGTGCCCTGCATGGGGGTGCTGGACGGCACCCCCATGAGCTACTGGGAGATCTACCGGGCAGACCTCGACCCCCTCGCCCGCCACTACCCCGCCCGTCCGCACGACACGGGGGTCCACCTCCTCATCGGCCCCGTGGCCGACCGGGGGCGCGGTCTCGGCGCCGTCCTGCTCCGCGCCGTCGCCGATCTCATCCTGGACAGAAGACCTTCCTGCGCCCGCGTCGTGGCGGAACCCGACCTTCGCAACTTTCCCTCCGTCTCCGCTTTCCTGAGCGCGGGCTTCCGGTTCTCCGCGGAGGTCGACCTGCCCGACAAGCGGGCCGCCCTCATGATCAGAGACCGACTCCTGCGCGATCTGATGTAGATCCGACGGTCCGTCGTGGATCCGACCTGGGTCCGTCGTGGGTCCGCTGCGGTGCCGTCATTTTTGGTACACCGCCCGCGGCGGTCCGGTTCCCGATCACGCCGACGCGATTTCCGGCCTCCCGGGAATCCGCTCGCCCCGACGAAATGAAACGCTCTTGAATCCGCCCCTCACGCCCCGTGACTCCGCTTTGATAACCCGTTTGTCAGTGGTGACCCGTAGGGTGGTCGCGCTATGACGAAGCCCTCACTTCACGAACTCCTGCACGCCGCCGTCGCCGCCGTCGGCGGTACGGAGCGCCCCGGCCAGGTGACCATGGCCGAAGCCGTCGCGGAGGCGATCGACGACGGCTCCCATCTGCTGGTCCAGGCGGGCACCGGCACCGGAAAGTCGCTCGGTTACCTGGTGCCCGCGCTCGCCCAGGGGGAGCGCGTCGTCGTCGCGACGGCGACTCTGGCACTGCAGCGCCAGCTAGTGGAGCGGGACCTGCCGAGAACGGTCGACGCGCTGCATCCGCTGCTGCGCCGCCGCCCCGAGTTCGCCATGCTCAAGGGCCGGTCGAACTACCTGTGCCTGCACCGCCTGCACGAAGGCGTACCGCAGGACGAGGAGGAGGGCCTCTTCGACCAGTTCGAGGCGGCCGCGCCCTCCAGCAGGCTGGGCCAGGACCTGCTGCGGCTGCGGGACTGGTCGCAGGAGACCGAGACAGGCGATCGGGACGACCTCACCCCGGGTGTCTCCGACCGCGCGTGGTCGCAGATCTCCGTGTCGTCCCGGGAGTGCCTGGGCGCATCGAAGTGCGCGTACGGTGCCGAGTGTTTCGCCGAGATGGCCCGGGAGCGGGCCAAGCTCGCCGAAGTGGTCGTCACCAACCACGCGCTGCTCGCGATCGACGCCATCGAGGGCGCGCCGGTGCTCCCGCAGCACGAGGTGCTGATCGTGGACGAGGCGCACGAACTCGTGTCTCGGGTGACCGGTGTGGCGACCGGCGAACTCACCCCGGGCCAGGTCAACCGCGCAGTGAAGCGGGCGGCGAAGCTGGTGAACGAGAAGGCCGCCGACCAGCTCCAGACTGCTGCCGAGGGGTTCGAGCGGGTCATGGAGCTGGCCCTGCCGGGCCGTCTGGAGGAGGTCCCCGAGGACCTGGCCTACGTCCTGATGGCGCTGCGAGACGCCGCCCGTACGGTGATCTCGGCGATCGGCAGCACGCGCGACAAGTCCGTCCAGGACGAGGACGCCGTGCGCAAGCAGGCGCTGGCGGCCGTGGAGAGCGTCCACGACGTGGCGGAGCGGATCAGCAACGGCTCCGAGTGGGACGTCGTCTGGTACGAACGCCATGACCGGTTCGGCGCGTCGCTGCGCGTCGCCCCGATGTCCGTGTCGGGACTTCTGCGAGAGAAGCTCTTCGCGGACCGGTCGGTCACCCTGACCTCGGCCACGCTCAAGCTGGGCGGCGACTTCAACGGCGTGGGAGCGTCACTGGGCCTGGCGCCGGAGGGCACCGAGGGGGACGACCTTCCGCAGTGGAAGGGCGTGGACGTCGGATCGCCGTTCGACTACCCGAGGCAGGGCATCCTCTACGTCGCCAAGCATCTGTCCCGGCCCGCTCGGGACGGCGACCGGGCGGACATGCTGGACGAGCTGACCGAGCTGATCCAGGCGGCGGGCGGCCGGACCCTCGGGCTGTTCTCGTCGATGCGGGCCGCCCAGCTCGCCGCGGAGGAGCTGCGGGTCCGGATCCCGGAGTACCCGATCCTGCTCCAGGGCGAGGAGACGCTCGGCGAGCTGATCAAGGGCTTCGCGGCCGACCCCAGGACCTGCCTCTTCGGCACGCTGTCGCTCTGGCAGGGCGTGGACGTGCCCGGTCCCAGCTGTCAGCTGGTCGTCATGGACAAGATCCCGTTCCCGCGCCCCGACGATCCTCTGATGAGCGCCCGGCAGAAGGCTGTCGAGGAGGCGGGCGGCAACGGCTTCATGGCCGTCGCCGCCACCCACGCGGCCCTGCTGATGGCCCAGGGCGCCGGCCGCCTCGTACGGGCGCAGGGAGATCGTGGTGTGGTCGCCGTACTGGATCAGCGGCTGGCGACCGCGCGGTACGGCAGCTATCTGAAGGCGTCCCTGCCCGACTTCTGGTACACGACGGACCGCAATCAGGTCCGCAGGTCGCTCGCCGCGATCGACGGCGCGGCGCAGGGCAAGAAGGAAGACAAGGACGAAGAAGTGGAAGCCGAGACGGCGCAGGCGTGACCGGCCAACGGTCGGCGGCCCGTCCTCGAACCATCGGGACAGGCCGCCGACCGTTCCGCGCACAGCACAGCACAGCACAGCACAGCCTCAGGGTCCGCAGGGTGTTTCTCGGCGGGTCCTGGACAGCCCAGGACCCCGGAACCGGCGCAGTGGATTCCGGGGCCCGGATCAAGGGCGGGGACGGGCACGGGCCGTCCCCGCTGGGGTGTCAGACGCGGCGCAGGACGGCCACCACCTTGCCGAGGATGGTCGCGTCGTCACCCGGGATGGGCTCGTAGGCGGCGTTGTGCGGGAGCAGCCAGACGTGGCCGTCCTCGCGCTTGAAGCGCTTGACCGTGGCCTCGCCGTCCAGCATGGCGGCCACGATGTCGCCGTTCTCGGCGACGGGCTGACGGCGGACCGTCACCCAGTCCCCGTCACAGATGGCGGCCTCGATCATGGAGTCGCCCACGACCTTGAGGACGAAGAGCTCGCCGTCACCCACCAGCTGGCGGGGGAGCGGGAACACGTCCTCGACGGACTCCTCGGCGAGGATCGGGCCACCGGCGGCGATCCGGCCCACGAGCGGCACGTACGAAGCGGCCGGCTTGCCCGCGGTGTCCGTCGGCTGGGCCGAGGACTGGTCGGAGCCGCGGACCTCGTACGCGCGCGGGCGGTGCGGGTCGCGGCGCAGGAAGCCCTTGCGCTCCAGCGCCATCAGCTGGTGTGCCACGGAGGACGTGCTGGACAGGCCGACGGCCTGGCCGATCTCGCGCATCGACGGCGGGTATCCACGCCGCTGCACCGAGTCCCTGATCACCTCGATGACCCGGCGCTGTCGATCGGTGAGCCCGGAGCTGTCCGCCCTGATACCTGGAGGTCGGCCGGGCAGGGCTCGCTTGGGCCCTTCATGGTTCGTGGATTCGTTCATCGCATGCACCGGCTCGAGTCGGCTCTGGGAGCGGTCCTGGGCAGTGATGGTGGCACTGTCAGCGGTGGTGGTCACGTCGGCCCCTCTCGATGGTCTCCCGTGCAGCACAACGGTAGTTGCTTTCGAAAGGTTGCGCCAAACACACGTTCGAGTGAAAAACCGTGGATTACCTGACGTGGCCATCTGTCTGGGTGTAGGGCCTGCGGCTCTGGCGGACAAAAGCACTGATTGCTGTACTCTTCACCGCCGGGGCGACGGGCCTTGTGGGCCGCTGTCGCCGCCTGGCCCAGTCTGCCACCCGGTGCTCCACCGGCCGAGTACCGACCCCTTCTTCCCTGGCGCGCCACCGCCGCCCCGTCCGCTCCGCGACGGCGCGGCTGCGCTCCGCGACGGTGCCTCCGTCCGGCGCCCCGTGTCTATGCGGGCGACACGCGTGCCGTAGGGGGATTTACGTGCCTAGCCCTACATGTAGTGCTTGGATTGCCGCAACAGCCCAGAAGTTGTGGTCCCCCGGGTCCTAGGGCTCTTGGTCATCCCCTATGCTGGGGGCTGCTTCCGCGGGGCCCAAGAGGCCTGTGGGGGCTATCGAGTCGTGCTGTGAGGAGGGTTGGAGTTATGCACTGTCCCTTCTGCAGGCACCCCGACAGCCGTGTCGTCGACAGTCGTACGACGGATGACGGCACGTCGATCCGCAGGCGCCGCCAGTGTCCCGACTGCTCCCGTCGTTTCACGACGGTGGAGACGTGTTCGCTGATGGTGGTCAAGCGGTCCGGCGTGACCGAGCCCTTCAGTCGCACGAAGGTCATCAACGGCGTCCGCAAGGCGTGCCAGGGGAGGCCCGTCACCGAGGACGCGCTGGCCCAGCTGGGTCAGCGGGTCGAGGAGGCGGTGCGCGCGACCGGGAGCGCCGAACTGACCACCCACGACGTGGGGCTGGCCATACTCGGCCCGTTGCAGGAGCTGGACCTCGTCGCCTACTTGCGGTTCGCCTCGGTCTACCGGGCGTTCGACTCGCTGGAGGACTTCGAGGCCGCCATCGGGGAACTCAGGAACGAGCAGCACCGGCACCCCGGCGCGGACGACGAGGACGTCGAGAACGCGGCCGAGGGGCGCCCGAAGAGCGACCGCGGGTCCGGAGGGGCTGCGCAGGTCCCCATGCCCGCTCACGCCGCCGACTGACGGCGGGCCGCACCGCCGGACCGAGGCGTCCGGACGATCGGCGGCGATCCAGACCTGTCGTGAACGGCTTTCCAGCCGGTTCGCGACACAAGACAAACACCGTGTCACGGGAACAACGCGACACTTCAGGGCGTTTACGCCCGTACAGGGAGGCGGCATGACAGAGACGGCGAGCGGTCCGGCACGGAGTTCCCGCGCCAAGGGCACCAAGGCGAGCAAGGGCCTGCGTATCGAGCGCATCCACACCACTCCCGGCGTGCACCCGTACGACGAGGTGGTCTGGGAGCGGCGTGACGTCGTCATGACCAACTGGCGCGACGGCTCGGTCAACTTCGAGCAGCGTGGCGTCGAGTTCCCCGACTTCTGGTCGGTGAACGCGGTCAACATCGTCACCAGCAAGTACTTCCGCGGTGCCGTGGGCACCCCGCAGCGCGAGACCGGCCTCAAGCAGCTGATCGACCGCATCGTGAAGACCTACACGAAGGCCGGTGAGGACAACAGGTACTTCGCCTCGCCCGCCGACGCCGAGATCTTCGAGCACGAACTGGCGTACGCCCTTCTGCACCAGGTCTTCAGCTTCAACAGCCCCGTCTGGTTCAACGTGGGCACCCCGCAGCCCCAGCAGGTCTCCGCCTGCTTCATCCTGTCCGTCGACGACTCCATGGAGTCGATCCTCGACTGGTACAAGGAAGAGGGCATGATCTTCAAGGGCGGCTCCGGCGCCGGCCTGAACCTGTCCCGCATCCGCTCCTCCAAGGAGCTGCTCTCCTCCGGCGGCAACGCCTCCGGTCCGGTCTCCTTCATGCGGGGGGCCGACGCCTCCGCGGGAACGATCAAGTCCGGCGGTGCCACCCGCCGCGCCGCCAAGATGGTCGTGCTGGACGTGGACCACCCGGACGTCGAGGACTTCATCGCCACCAAGGTGAAGGAAGAGGAGAAGATCCGCGCCCTGCGCGACGCGGGCTTCGACATGGACCTGGGCGGCGACGACATCACGTCCGTCCAGTACCAGAACGCCAACAACTCGGTCCGCGTGAACGACGAGTTCATGACGGCCGTGGAGAACGGCACCGAGTTCGGCCTGCGCGCCCGTATGACCGGCGAGGTCATCGAGAAGGTCGATGCCAAGGCGCTGTTCCGCAAGCTCGCCGAGGCCGCGTGGGCCTGCGCCGACCCGGGCATCCAGTACGACGGTGTGATCAACAACTGGCACACCTGCCCCGAGTCCGGCCGCATCACCGCGTCCAACCCGTGCAGCGAGTACATGCACCTGGACAACACGTCCTGCAACCTCGCCTCGCTCAACCTGATGAAGTTCCTCAAGGACGACGGTCTCGGCCACCAGTCCTTCGAGATCGAGCGCTTCGCCAAGGTCGTCGAGCTCGTCATCACCGCGATGGACATCTCCATCTGCTTCGCCGACTTCCCCACCCAGAAGATCGGCGAGAACACCCGCGCCTTCCGTCAGCTCGGCATCGGTTACGCCAACCTCGGCGCCCTGCTGATGGCGACGGGCCACGCGTACGACTCCGACGGCGGCCGCGCCCTCGCCGGTGCCATCACCTCCCTGATGACCGGCACGGCGTACAAGCGTTCGGCGGAACTCGCCGCGGTCGTCGGCCCGTACGACGGCTACGCCCGGAACGCCGACGCCCACAACCGCGTCATGAAGCAGCACTCCGACGCCAACGGCACGGCCGTGCGCATGGACGACCTGGACACCCCGGTGTGGGCCGCCGCCACCGAGGCATGGCAGGACGTGCTGCGCCTCGGCGAGAAGAACGGCTTCCGCAACTCGCAGGCCTCCGTGCTCGCGCCGACCGGCACGATCGGGCTGGCCATGTCCTGCGACACCACCGGTGTCGAGCCGGACCTCGCGCTGGTCAAGTTCAAGAAGCTGGTCGGCGGCGGCTCGATGCAGATCGTCAACGGCACGGTCCCGCAGGCCCTGCGCCGCCTGGGCTACCAGGAGGAGCAGATCGAGGCGATCGTCGCCCACATCGCCGACCACGGCAATGTGATCGACGCCCCGAGCCTCAAGCAGGAGCACTACGAGGTCTTCGACTGCGCCATGGGCGAGCGCGCCATCTCCCCGATGGGCCACGTCCGCATGATGGCCGCGATCCAGCCGTGGATCTCCGGCGCCATCTCCAAGACGGTCAACATGCCGGAGACGGCGACCGTCGAGGAGGTCGAGGAGATCTACTTCGAGGCGTGGAAGCTGGGCGTCAAGGCGCTCGCGATCTACCGCGACAACTGCAAGGTCGGCCAGCCGCTCTCCGCCAAGACCAAGGACTCGGAGAAGGCCGAGATCACCGAGAAGGCCGAGGAGACGATCCGGGCCACGGTCGAGAAGGTCGTCGAGTACCGCCCCGTCCGCAAGCGCCTTCCGAAGGGCCGCCCCGGCATCACCACGTCCTTCACGGTCGGCGGCGCCGAGGGTTACATGATCGCCAACTCCTACCCGGACGACGGCCTGGGCGAGGTCTTCCTGAAGATGTCCAAGCAGGGCTCGACCCTCGCGGGCATGATGGACGCCTTCTCGATCGCCGTCTCGGTCGGTCTGCAGTACGGCGTGCCGCTGGAGACGTACGTCTCGAAGTTCACGAACATGCGCTTCGAGCCGGCCGGTATGACGGACGACCCGGACGTGCGGATGGCGGCGTCGATCGTCGACTACATCTTCCGTCGCCTGGCGCTGGACTTCCTGCCCTTCGAGACGCGCTCCGCGCTCGGCATCCACTCCGCCGAGGAGCGTCAGCGTCACCTGGAGACCGGTTCGTACGAGCCGGTCCTGGACGACGTGGAGGTGGACGTCGAGGGCCTGTCCCAGTCGGCGCCGCGGCAGTCCCTGAAGGCCGTCTCCGCTCCGAAGGCCGACGAGGAGGGCGCCAAGCCCGCCCCGAAGCAGGCCCACACCAGCGCCGAGCTGGTGGAGATGCAGCTGGGCATCCAGGCCGACGCCCCGCTGTGCTTCTCCTGCGGTACGAAGATGCAGCGGGCCGGCTCCTGCTACATCTGCGAGGGCTGCGGCTCGACGAGCGGCTGCAGCTGATCTGAGCGCCCCCGGGCGCGAACCGGCACGTCAGGGCGGTGGAGTCGAAGTCCGGCTCCACCGCCCTCGGTGTGCTCACACCCCTGGGCCGTGGGTCAGGACCGGGGCGGGCGGCCCATGACGCGGGCGAAGGCAGCCGGGTCCTCGTCGTATCCGGTGACACCGGGGTGGAAGGTCCACTCACCGGACGTGTCGCGGACGAATACGGCGACGGTCGCCGCGGCGGAGCCGAGAACGGTGCCGAAGTCGTCCTCCGCGAGGACCGTGTAACCCTCGCGGATGCGCAGGCCGGGGTTCTGGACGCCGGCGAAGGTCTTCGTACCGGATCCCTGCTGTATGGCGACACCGATGACGACCCGCCCGTAGCGGCTGTCCAGACGGTTCAGCTCCACGGTCATGATCTCGTCCCAGCCGAAGCCCTGGCCGTTCTTGCTGTCGCGGTTCAGGGTGATGGTGCCGTCGGGCGAGCGGCTGTCGAAGTGGACGACATAGGCGGGATCGCCACTCGGATCGGCCGCGGGATAGGTCGCCGCGATGATGTCGAGGTCCGTCGGCGGCTGTCCGGTGGGGCTCGGGTCCCACTTCAGCGACACCTCGACCTTGCGGATGCCCTTGTTGAGGCCGTTCAACAGAACTCTCCTCCCCGTCCTTCTGTGCTTGCGGGCCGAACTGCCTGGCGGTCCACGCCAGTTGTCCATCCTTGCACGCGCGCCGGGGCGCTCGCCCGGGTGCAACCGGCCGGAGAGTGACCGCCGCCACGTTCCGTGGCCTTACCATGGCGCGGTGCTGGTCAAGTGGATTCGCTGCACCGTGGTGGACCGCCGCGGTTTCGAGCGGGGGCAGCGAAAGTGGGCGGGGCTTCCGGGGGAGCCGGGTTTCCGGGGACAGGGTGGGGGTTGGAGCCGGGCTCGGCCCGGCGTGGCGCACATCTTCTCCTTCTGGGAGAGCCGCGCCTTCTACGACTCCTTCATGGCACGCTCCCACGACCGGCTCGCCGCCTCGCAGTCCGGCACCTTCAAGGACATGCAGGTCAAGCTCTTCGACCACCGCTTCGACGTGAAGACCGGCTTCGAGCCCCGCTTCACCGATGCCGATCTGGTGCGGGTGGCGCACTGCCGTGTCCACGAGGAACGCGCCGAGCACTTCGCCCTGATGCAGGAGAAGGTCTGGAACCCGGCGATGGCCGGCTCTCCGGGGATGGTGCGCGGGCTGTTCGGCGAGGCGCCGGGACATGAGTTCGTGATCCTCTCCATGTGGCAGTCGGCCGCCGAGCACGGCAAGTACCGCGCCGAACGCATCGAGCGCCTCGCCCTGCGGGCCCAGCTGGAGGCCGACGTCGCGGCCCTGGCGGGCGACATCGTGGAACTGGAGCCGAGCTGGACGGTTTGATCGTCCGGACGGTCCGATGTTCGAACTCGCGTGAGTTCGGATACCAAACCTGCGCGATCGATGGGTGGGACCTGTGTGACCTACGCCGTATGGCACCCGGAGAAGTGCTCGATCCGGCCTCGTCCCCTTTAGGGTCTTGGCATGGCACGACCACGGCGCATCATCCTTGTCCGACACGGCGAGTCAACGGGCAATGTTGATGACACCGTGTACGAGCGCGAGCCGGACCACGCTCTCGCGCTCACCGATCTGGGCTGGCAGCAGGCGGAGGAGACGGGAAAACACATCCGCGACGTCCTCGGCCGCGAGCGCGTCAGCGTCTACGTCTCCCCCTACCGCCGCACCCACGAGACGTTCCAGGCTTTCCATCTGGACCCCGAACAGGTGCGGGTGCGCGAGGAGCCACGGCTGCGCGAACAGGACTGGGGCAACTGGCAGGACCCCGACGACGTACGGCTCCAGAAGGCGTACCGCGACGCGTACGGGCATTTCTTCTACCGCTTCGTGCAGGGTGAGTCCGGCGCCGATGTGTACGACCGGGTCGGCGGCTTCCTGGAGAGCCTGTTCCGCAGTTTCGAGGACCCCGACCACCCCCCGAACGTCCTGCTGGTCACCCACGGGCTCGCCATGCGGCTGTTCTGCATGCGCTGGTTCCACTGGACGGTGGCGGAGTTCGAGTCGCTGTCGAATCCCGGGAACGCGGAGATGCGGATGCTCGTTCTCGGAGAGGACGGCAAATACACACTCGACCGGCCGTTCGACCGCTGGCGGAACCCGGAGTCGTACGGGGCCACCGGATAGAGTGGCAGGGCGATGACCGCTGACTCCTCTTCCGACGGCCGCCTGGAGCGCGCCCTGTCCAGCCTGCGCGGACTCGCGGTGGGGGACGCGCTGGGCTCGCAGTACTTCGTGCCGGTGAACTACCCGCTGCTCAAGCGCCGTGAAGTCCCGCCCGGCCCCTGGCAGTGGACCGACGACACCGAGATGGCCTGTTCCGTCGTGGCCGTCCTGGCCGCACACCGCCGGATCGACCAGGACGAGCTGGCCCGTTCCTTCGCCGTGCACCACGATTTCGACCGGGGCTACGGGCCCGCGGTCAACCGCCTGCTGCGCCTGGTGCGGGAAGGCGGCGACTGGCGTGAGCTGGCCTCCGCGCTCTTCAACGGCCAGGGGTCCTGGGGCAACGGCGCGGCCATGCGGATCGCCCCCCTGGGCGCCTGGTACGCGGACGACCCCGAGCAGGCCACCCACCAGGCGGAGATCTCGGCCTATCCCACGCACCAGCACCGCGAGGCCGTCGTCGGCGCCATGGCGGTCGCCGCTGCCGCCGCCCTCGCGGCCGACCCGGCCGGACCGCCGAGCGCGGGCGCCTTGCTCGACGGCGTCATCGCGCTCGTCCCGAAGAGTGCCGTCGGCGCGGGGCTGCGTCGTGCCCGGGACATGCTCGACTACGCCGACGCGGACACCGTGGCCGCGGTACTGGGCTGTGGGCGGCGTACGACCGCGCACGACACCGTGCCGTTCGCGCTCTGGTCGGCGGCACGCGCCCTCGGTGACTACGAGCAGGGTTTCTGGACGACGGCCCAGGTGGGCGGCGATGTCGACACGACGTGCGCCATCGTCGGTGGAGTCGTCGCCTCCGGAAAAGCCGGGACGCCCCCCGAGACCTGGGTGGCGCAGACCGAGGCGTTCCCGGGCTGGCTACGGGTGGACTAGCCGCCCGCAGGGGCTGAGCCGTCCGGACCTCGGCAGCCTCGATCGCCCCGACTGTCACAGGAGTGCCACAGTGCGTTCCCTGGTCGGCCGTGGGTGCGCTCCTGCGGCATAGCCTGTCCGCCACGCCGCCTGTTGATCATGGCAAGTCGCGGCGACGAGGTACCGGCCGCGCGGTCTGCCGTGGCCAAGCGCCGCCTACGGGCGCGATGGGGCCGGTCGGGGGAGGGGGTCCCATGTCCGAGACACCGTCAGTACCAGCCGCACCGGAGCCCGAAGGCCCGGCGTCCAGGGCGCGTGCCGAGAGCGGGGAGAGCCGCTCCGCGCCGACAGGGCCCGAACCCGCCCCACCGCAGGACGGGACGGGCAGGCCCGCGCGGATCCGGATACCCGCTCCGCCCCAGGTGCCCAAGGCGATCGACCTCAGCCCAGGGGAACCCGCGCCCGTCCGCACCACGACCCTGTGGGCGGCCCTGGCCACCGGCGTCCTCAGCATGCTGCTGGGCGAGGGACTGGCGGTGAACATACTCGTCGTCGCCGTGCCCGCCACGGTCGCCGTGTACGCCGCCGGACGGCGAGCGGGCCGGCGTCCCCGGCCATGGGCGCTCGTCTGGGGCGCGGCCGGGGCCGCCCTGCTGACCGTGCCCGCGCTGCGCGCCGCCGAATGGCCTTCGTTCCTCGCCGTCGTCACCGCGCTCGCGGCGGGCTCGCTCGCCCTGCACGGCGGCCGTACCTGGCCCGCGGTCCTGCTCGGCCCGATCGGGGTGTTCACCTCGCTGGTCACCGGCCCGGCCTGGGCCTGGCAGGGCCTGCGCGAGCGGGTGGGCGGCGACCGCGGCCGTCTGGCCCCCGTGTTCCGGGCGGTCGTCGTGGCCGCGGTCCTGCTCTTCGTCTTCGGCGCCCTGTTCGCCGGGGCCGACGCGGCCTTCGCGGATCTGCTCGGCGCCCTGGTGCCCGACGTCTCGGTGTCCGACGGGCCCTGGCGGATCCTGCTCCTCGCGCTGGGCCTGTTCGGGACCCTCGCGGCGGCCCGCACGGCGGCGGCCCCGACCCGCTGGGACCGTGTGCAGGTGCCCGCGGGACGCGCGCGCGGACGTGTCGAGTGGGCGCTGCCGCTGATCGGGCTCGTCGCGCTCTTCGCCGTCTTCAACGCCGTCCAGCTCGCCGTGCTCTTCGGCGGCTACGACGCCGTTCTGAAAGAGACCGGCCAGACGTACGCCGAGTACGCGCGCCAGGGGTTCTGGCAGCTGCTCATGGCCACGCTGCTCACCCTGCTGGTCATCGTGATCGCCCTGCGCTGGGCGCCCCGCACGCGTCCGAGCGACCGGACGCTCGTGCACGGTGTGCTGGGAACCCTGTGCGCGCTGGCGCTCGTTGTCGTGGCGTCCGCTGTGCGACGTATGGACATGTACGTGGACGCCTATGGGCTCACGCGGCTGAGGATCTCGGTGCTGACCATGGAGCTCTGGCTCGGTCTGGTCATCGTGCTCATCATGGCCGCCGGGGTGTGGGGCGCCCGCTGGCTGCCGCGCGCCGTCGCGGTCGGCGCGGTCGCCGTGGTGCTGGCCTTCGGGCTCGCGTCACCCGACGCGCTCATCGCCGAGCGCAACGTCGAGCGGTACCAGACGACCGGCCGCTTCGACCTCCCCTACGCCAGGGGGCTGTCCGCCGACGCGGTGCCCGCCCTGGACCGGCTGGAGGAGCCCTTGAGGTCGTGCGCCCTGTGGAACATCAAGGAGGAGCTGGACGAGCGGCAGCACATTCCCTGGTACGCCACGAGCTGGGGCGAGGCCGAGGCGAGACGGATTTTGGAGGAACGCCCGCTCGTGCCGGGGTCGAGCGGCCCGGCGTGCGGCGAGTCGGGGTCGGAGTTCTACCGCTGAGACGTTC
>NZ_JBVIYK010000001.1:75963-238651 GCF_055592645.1 Streptomyces sp. NPDC041108
TGGTGCACTCGCGCCCTTCGGTGCACTCGCGCCCTTCGGTGCACTCGCGCCCTTCGGTGCACTCGCGCCCTTCGGTGCACTCGCGCCCTTCGGTGCACTCGCGCCCTTCGGTGCGCTCGCGCCCGGCCGGGCCGGGCTGCCTGCCATCGGTCTGCCGGAGTGTGGTCCGGCGGACCGATGGCCGATCGTGCACCGCCCGGTCAGCCTCCGGCGGCGGGGCCGGCCGTGCCGGAGAGAGCCTCCAGGTCGCTCTTGCGGACCCTGATCACGAAGGTGGCGGTGACCAGGGCCAGTACGGCCATCGCGACAGCCGGGACGAACGCCGTCGAGATGCCCTGCGCGAGCACTTCGTGACTCCAGGGCGCGGGGAGCTGCTGGGTCCTGGCGAACTCGGCCTTCTGCTCGGCGGTGGCCTGCGCCATGAAGAGCTGCACCTGCTTCTCCGCCTCGTCGCGGCTGGCCGTACCGAAGACCGTGGTGAGGATGGAGAGGCCGAGTGAGCCGCCCACCTGCTGGGTGACGTTGAGCAGGCCGGAGGCGGCACCCGCCTCGTGCGGGGCGACCCCGGAGACCGCGGTCAGGGTGAGCGTCACGAAGTTCAGGCCCATGCCGAAGCCGAACACGACCATCGGGCCGAGCACCCCGCCGAGGTACGAGCTGTCGGGACTGATCAAGGTCTGCCAGCCCAGGCCGAGAACGACCATCGTCGAACCGGCCATCATGAACGGCTTGGGTCCGAGCACGGGGAGGAACCGCTGGGACAGTCCGGCGCCCGTGACGATCGCGACGGTCACCGGGAGGAAGGCCAGGCCGGCCTCGATCGGCGTGTACCGCAGTACGTTCTGCACGAACAGCACGATGAAGAAGAACATCCCGAACATCGCGGCCGCGAGGCTCAGCATGATCACGTAGGTGCCCGAGCGATTGCGGTCGGTGAACATCTTCAGCGGGGTGATCGGTTCCTTGGCCCGCCGCTCGATGAGGCCGAACACCAGCAGCAGGACCGCGGCCGCCGTGAAGGACCCGATGGACAGGCTGTCGCGCCAGCCTTCCTCCGCCGCGCGGATGAACCCGTAGACCAGCGAGGCCATACCGGCCGTCGAGGTGAGCGCGCCCGCGATGTCGAACCGTCCCGGGTGCCGCTCGGACTCGCTGATGTACATCGGGGCGAGGACGGCGATCAGCACGCCGATGGGCACGTTGACGAACAGCACCCATCGCCAGTCGAGCCACTCGGTGAGCATGCCGCCCGCGAGCAGACCGATGGCCCCGCCGCCTGCGGAGACCGCGGCGAAGACGCCGAACGCCCGGTTCCGCTCGGGGCCTTCGGGGAACGTCGTGGTGATGAGCGCCAGCGAGGTCGGTGACGCGATCGCCCCGCCGACGCCCTGGAGGGCGCGTGCCGCCAGCAGCTGCCAGGGCTCCTGGGCGAGTCCGCCGAGCAGTGAGGCGAGCGTGAAGACGAGGATTCCGGTCATGAACACACGGCGACGGCCGAGGATGTCACCGGCCCGGCCGCCGAGGAGCAGCAGACCACCGAAGGTCAGTGTGTAGGCGCTGACCACCCATGTCAGGTCGGTGGTGCTGAACTTGAGCGCTTCTTGAATGTGCGGGAGTGCGATGTTCACAATCGTCGCGTCGAGTACCACCATGAGTTGGCAGGCCGCGATGACGGTGAGCGCGATGCCGGGACGCCCCTCCCGGCGGGCGGCTCCCGGCTTCTGATCCTGAATCAACGGAGAGGTTGTCACTATGGGTCCCCCACAAGTGCCTTAGTGAACGCTTGCGTTCACTGACGCGTCCACGGTAGTGAGTCCCCCTTAGTGAACGCAAGCGTTCATTGAAGCCGCCGTCGTGGAATGCGCCGCCCCACTGTTTCCGCTCATCGCACCCCACCCCCTCGGCTCAACGGAGAAACACAGATGGTCACTTCGCGCTGGACGGCCGCTCCCGCTCAGACGGCCTCCCCGCGTCGGCGCGGCGCCGTACTGGAGCGCGCGATCCTCGATGCCGCGCTCGAACAGCTCAGCACCGTCGGCTGGAGCGGCCTCACCATGGAGGGGGTTGCCGCGGGTGCCCAGACGGGCAAGGCGGCGGTCTACCGGCGCTGGCCCTCCAAGGAGGACCTCGTGGCCGACGCGCTCCAGGCCGGGCTGCCCCGCTTCGAGCAGTCGCCGGACCTCGGGAGCGTGCGCGAGGACCTGCTGGAGCTGTGCCGTCAGGCGCGCGCGGCCATGTTCTCCCGGCCCGGGTTCGCCTTGCGTTCGGTGATTCACGAATGCGACACCATCCAGGCCGAGCGCTTCCATGGCGTCATCATCGGAGGCGTCGTGGAGCCGACGGTCAGGCTGTTGAGGGAGGTCGTCGAGCGGGGAATCCGGCGAGGTGAAGTGCGTTCCGACGCAGCGAACAGCTACGTCTTCGACGCGATTCCCGCCATGATGATGTATCGCTCGAAGATGTGCGGGAGCGAATGGAGCGAGCGGGACATCGAGGAGCTGATCGACCAGTTGATGGTGCCGCTGCTGCGGCGACGGGGCGCTTGAGCCGGGTCGCCGGCAGGGCTGAGGCGGCCCCGGGAAACCTGGGTGTCGGGGAGGGGCGCGGGCGGCGTAGGCTAAGGGCGCCATGCCGTACGAACCACCTACCCACACCGTCGAGCGCTCTCTGCGCGCCACGACCGGAGCGAAGATCGTTGCCGGTGTCGACGAGGTGGGGCGCGGAGCGTGGGCCGGCCCCGTCACCGTCTGCGCGGCGGTCACCGGACTGCGCCGACCGCCCGAGGGCCTCACCGACTCCAAGCTCCTGACGATCAAGCGGCGCGAGTCGCTCTCCGAGGAACTGCTGAAGTGGGTGACGTCGCACGCCCTCGGTCACGCCTCTCCGGAGGAGATCGACGACCTGGGCATGACGGCGGCTCTGCGGCTGGCGGCAGTGCGGGCCCTGGAGGCCCTTCCCGTACGGCCCGACGCGGTCATCCTCGACGGCAAGCACGACTACCTGGGCTCGCCCTGGCGGGTCCGCACGGTGATCAAGGGTGACCAGTCCTGCGTCGCCGTGGCGGCTGCCTCGGTGATCGCCAAGGTTCAGCGCGACAAAATGATGGCCGAACTGGGTGTCGACCATGCAGACTTCGGTTTCGCGGCCAACGCAGGGTATCCGTCGCCTGTCCACAAGGCCGCGCTGGCGGAGCGGGGGCCCACCCCGTACCACCGGTTGTCGTGGGCGTATCTTGATGCGCTGCCCCAGTGGCGGCACCTCAAGAAGGCCCGCAACTGGGCGGACGGAAACGTTCCGGAGATCGAGGGCCAGCTCGGCTTCGATTTCTGACGGATCCGTTCGTACTCATGTGCCACCCGCCGACGCGAATCGCATCGGCGTTTGATAAAAATCAGCTCATGCCTCTCCTTCCCGAGGAGCCTCAGATTCACGAGAGTGCCCAGGGCCCGCGTGCCACTCCGGCCAGCGGCCGGGTCGCACCGACCCCCCGTCCCGTACCCGGTCCCCGTCCCGCGGCTCCGCCGCGTCCCGGTCGTCCGGGTCCTGCCCGGCCGGTGCCGGCCCAGCGTGCGGCGCATGCCGCGCCCAGGCCCGGGCCGTCCGCTCCCGCCGCCACCCCGCAGATCCAGCTGATCCCGGCCTCGGCCGAGGGGGCGCTGGACGCCGCCGAGGAAGCCGTCGACCTGCTGTTGGAGTCGGGCCGTGCCCCCGGCGACGTGCTGGTGATCACCACCGGCGAGCCGCACCCGTGGGCCGCCCACGAACTCTCCTTCGGCGAGGCCGCCTACTGGGCGCAGCACGACGCGGGCGACGACGTCTTCTACGCCGATGCCTCGGCCACCGAGCGGGCCGCGTCGCGTCCCGTGGTCGTGGTCGCCGTCAACGGCGGGACCGATGCCGTCGCCGCGCACGCGCTGCCCAAGGCCCTCGGCCGGGCCCGGGCCCTGTTGATCGTGTGCGGCGACCCGCAGATGATCAACTCGGTCCTGGGCGCCGGAGTCTGAGCGACTGCGGAACCCGCCCCGGTCGGCCCTCAGGGGTCACCGGGGAGCCGTTTCGCGCCCGGACCACGGTTCGGGTGCCACGACGGTCACACCCCGCGACGGGGCGCTTCGGCGCGCCTGCGGGGTGTTTCGGCATGTCCGGGGACGCCTCGCGGGGTCCCGTCGGGCAGAGGGTAGGGGCGTCGGTGCGGTGTGGTGCCGCGCGAGTGCCACGTGGTGCCGCACGGTGGGCAGCGGTGGACACGGTGCGCAGCGGTGGCGCCGTCCGGGTCCGGGGCCGGCCGGCCTGGGCTGACCGGCGCGCGGTGCCGTCCGGCCCGGGGTGGGGTGGACGGCACGGGGGGTGAGGGTGCGCGGGCGATGATCGAGGTCGGGGTCGTTGCCGCACCGCCCCAGGCTCGGGCCTGGGTACCGGTCGGCCCACCCCCGTCACACCGGCGGCGGAACCCTCAGCGGCTCACCGTGCCGCGGCGCGGCGGAGCACCTCCGAGGCGACGCCGCCGGTGCGCGGTATGGGCGGCGGCGCCACGGCCGTGGCGAAAGGCTCGGCCGGCGAGTCCGCGTGGGGACGGCGACCGCCCCGGCCCTCACCGAGAACCTGCCAGCCGTCACGTGTCAGCGTGATGTACGAGCCGCAGCGCAGCCCGTGCAGCGTGCAGGCGTCCCGCAGGCCCCACATCCACGCCCCGTCCTCCTCCGTCCAACGCGCGTCACCGTCACGGCAGTAGAGCAGCACGGCCGTCCGGACCGGGGTCCGTCGACGCAGGTCGTGCGGAATCACCCGTCTCAGCTGGGCGAGGAGCGCGTTGCGGAACATCCAGCCGTCGGCCGGTGCCGGACGCCGGATGAACGAGGCACTCGCCCGCAACCGCTCGTCCGGATCCAGGACGGCGATGACCGCCGTCGCGGGCCGGGGCTGATGCCGTGCGTGCAGCCCATTGACGACCTCCCGGGGATTGCGCAACAGCGGAATCCCGGCGGCGGCCCATTCCGCGGGCTCGAGCATCCGGTTGGCGGAAGCGGCGGACAGGTCGGCAGACGTCGACACGGAGGCCGCCGAGGACGGAGCGAATCCGAAGGTCACGATCCTCCCTTCGGCTACGCGCCCACTCTGAGGGCGAGGGTCGGACTTGGGGGAGCGCACGCCGCAGCAGAAGCCCTGCCGATTCACGGTGAGGCCGTGCGGGGAGCGGACTCCAATTCTTCCTGGCGAACTTGGTTGCGGCAACGAGCAATTGGGGCCACTGGCAGTTTTGTGGTGATTCACAGCTTATATCCCTGCACAGAGGACTCGACCGCAACGCCCGGGCAGCACGACCCCCCGCCGGGAGACCCGTCGGTCACGCCCGGACGGCCAGAACGAGGGGCAACACCCCCTGTGCGCCCGCGCGCCGGAGCACGCGCGCGGCGACCGCGAGTGTCCAGCCGGTCTCCATGGCGTCGTCGACCAGGAGCACCGGCCCGCCCGCCTCCTGAAGGGCGGAGGCCAGCTCGGGCGGTACGGTCAGCGCCCCGTCGAGCGCCTTGAGCCGTTGTGCGCTGTTGCTACGGGTGACCTGGGAGACCGCGCCGGTGTACGCCACCGACCCCAGCAATGGCAGACGGCCGATCTCGGCGATCCGGGCGCCCAGGGAGCCGATCAACTGTGGCCGAGAACGGGAGGCCATGGTCACGACACCGACCGGACGGGGCGGCGCGTCGGCCTGCCCGGAGGCCCAACCGCCGGGACCTTTCGCCCAGTCGGCCAGCACGGCGACCACAGCCTTCGCCACATCGTCCGGAACCGGCCCGTCCGGGGACTGGGGAGCGAGCAGCGGCCGCAGGCGGTTGCCCCAACCGATGTCCGACAGCCGCCCCAGGGCCCGTCCAGGAGCGGCCTGCTCACCGGCCGGAATGCGCCCCTTCAGATTGACCCCCACGGCAGGCAGCCCCGTCGGCCACATCTTGCGGGGCTCGACCTCGACGCCCGCGCGCCCCAGCTCGCCGCGCGCCGCGTCCAGAGCCGCCGGGGAGACGGAGTCCGCGAATCTGGGCTTCGTGCAGGTGTCGCACCGCCCGCACGCGGCGGCTTCCTCGTCGTCCAACTGCCGCCGCAGGAACTCCATGCGGCAATCCTGTGTCGCCACGTAGTCACGCATGGCCTGCTGCTCGGCGGCGCGCTGCTTGGCTACCCAGGCATAGCGCTCGGTGTCGTACACCCAGGGGGCGCCGGTGGAGATCCAGCCACCCTGGACGCGTCGGACCGCGCCGTCCACGTCGAGGACCTTCAGCATGGTCTCCAGACGGGAGCGGCGCAGTTCCACCAGGGGTTCGAGGGCGGGGAGGGAGAGCGGTCGCTCCGCGTGCGCGAGGACGTCCAGGGTGCGGCGCACCTGCTCCTCCGGAGGAAAGGCGACCGAGGCGAAGTACTCCCAGATCGCCTGGTCCTCCTTGCCGGGCAGCAGCAGCACCTCCGCGTGCTCCACGCCACGGCCGGCGCGGCCCACCTGCTGGTAGTACGCGATGGGGGAGGACGGCGAGCCCAGGTGGACCACGAAGCCCAGGTCGGGTTTGTCGAAGCCCATGCCCAGCGCGGAGGTGGCGACCAGGGCCTTGACCCTGTTGGCGAGCAGGTCCTCCTCGGCCTGTTGCCGGTCCGCGTTCTCCGTCTTGCCCGTGTACGACGCCACCGTGTGCCCGCACTGGCGGAGGAAGGCGGTGACTTCCTCGGCCGCGGCCACGGTGAGTGTGTAGATGATCCCGGAGCCCGGCAACTCGTCCAGATGGTCGGCGAGCCAGGCCATGCGATGGGCGGCGTCGGGCAGTTCGAGCACCGCGAGGCTCAGGCTCTCGCGGTCCAGCGGCCCTCGCAGCACCAGCGCGTCGGTGCCGCCGCCGGTGCCCAGCTGCTCGGCCACATCGGCGGTCACGCGCGCGTTGGCCGTGGCGGTGGTGGCGAGCACCGGGACGCCGGGCGGGAGGTCGGCCAGCATGGTGCGCAGTCGGCGGTAGTCGGGGCGGAAGTCGTGGCCCCAGTCCGAGATGCAGTGTGCCTCGTCCACCACGAGGAGTCCGGTCGCGGCCGCCAGCTCGGGCAGGACCTGGTCACGGAAGTCCGGGTTGTTGAGCCGCTCGGGGCTGACCAGGAGCACGTCGACCGTGCCCGCGGTGACCTCCTGTCGGACCGTGTCCCACTCCTCCGTGTTCGAGGAGTTGATGGTCCGTGCCTTGATTCCGGCGCGGGCGGCCGCCTCCACCTGGTTGCGCATCAGCGCGAGGAGCGGCGAGACGATGACGGTGGGGCCCGCGCCCCGCTCGCGCAGCAGCGCGGTCGCGACGAAGTACACCGCGGACTTGCCCCAGCCCGTGCGCTGCACCACCAGGGCTCTGCGCTTGTCCGCGACCAGTGCCTCGATGGCGTGCCACTGGTCCTCGCGCAGTCTCGCGGCGCCGGCCGGGGCGCCGACGAGACGGGCGAGCACGGTATCGGCGGTCGTGCGCAGATCTTGGCGGTCCGTCGTGGGCCGGTCTTCGTCGCTCATGGCCCCATGCAACCCGATGCCTCGGACATCGCGCGAACGAGCGGGTCGAACTGTGGACAGCTTCTGACGTGATCATGTTCGGACTTATCCACAGGGCGAAGCGGAATTTCAAGATCCGCGAGATGGTCGCCGCATGACGAATCACAGCGAAGCAGCCGGGACCTCCGGCAACAGTGACATCAGCGGGCAGAACGGATGCGGTGGGAGCCGCGAGTCCTCCGTCCGCCCGGGACACGGCGCGGCCGCCGAAGGCTGCGGGGAACCGCAGGTGACGCTCCGCACACCCGCCGAACTAGCCGATGCCCTGCCCTACCTGCTGGGCTACCGCCCCGAGGACAGCATCGTCCTCGTCGCACTGCACGACCGGGACACCCGTGGCCGGTTCGGCGGCCGGGCACGGCTGGGCATCCCGGCGCAGACGGACGACTGGCCGTCCGTCGCCCAACAGCTGGCCCATGGCCTGGTCACCGGTAGCGAGCGCCGGGGAGCCAAACCGGAGAGCATGGTCGCCTTCCTCTGCCAGGACCCGGCGAGCGGTGAGTCACCACGTGACGTCATGGAACGCCTGCGGCCACTCGCCCAGCTGCTGCGCAGGGCCTGCGGCAGCATGGATGTGCCGGTGGTCGAGGCCCTGTGCATCTCCGACGGCCGTTTCTGGTCCTACTGCTGCCCCGGCAACGGATGCTGCGCGGCCGGCGGGGAGCCGATGGGACTCCCGGGCACCTCGGTCCTGGCTGCCGCCGCGACCTACGCCGGCCTTCAGGTCCGCGGCTCGCTGAGGGAACTGCGGGCCAGGCTCCTGCCGTGGGAGACCGCCGCCGCGCTCCAGCAGGAAGCCGCTCTCGACGCCGCGCAGTCCGCCCTCATCCCCAGGATCCTGGACGTGGACGGCCGGACGGAAGTGGCCGAGGAGACCCTCGCGGTGGCACGGCGCCTCATCGGGCGCATGGCGGACGTCCCACCCGGCACCGCCACGCTGGACGCGGACCTCCGCGACGACGAACTCGTCGGGCACGACGACGCGGCCACCATGATCCTCGGACTCCAGGACCGGGCCACCCGCGATCGAGCCGCCGAATGGATGGAAGGCGAGGAAGCGGGTCCTGCGCTCCGTCTCTGGCGCGCCCTCGCCCGCCGCTGCGTCGGCCCCTACGGCGAGCACGCCGCCGCCCCGCTCACGCTCGTCGGCTGGGTCGCCTGGTCCTCCGGAGACGAACTGGAGGCCCGTGAAGCCCTGGCCATGGCCTTGGCCGCCGACCCCGACTACCTCTTCGCCCGCCTCCTCCACCAGGCATGCAACGAAGGGCTCGACCCCGAGTCCATTCGCCGCTGTCTGCGCGCGGAACGCCGGGGACGCGACCTCGCGGCTGCCACCGAGGGCGCGGGCACCGGCAGCCCGACGAGCTCCCCCGCCCCGTCGCCCGACACGCTCCCGGCCTCGGACCGGCCCTGCGTCGTCACCGGCGCCCGCCGGCGACGCAGGCCCCGGGCGGAAGGAGGCATCGAGGACCGTGCCGTCCGGCGATCGCCCGGTGCCGCGCCCTCCGCCCGCCGCGTGCGCTCCGCCGACGGCAGCCCGGCGGTCGGCCGGAAGCCGGGGCGTACGGCGAACGGGCCGAGCGGTCGGGCACGGGTACGTCGCGGCTCCGGAGGTCAGTCCAAGGAGAGCGAGTCGTGAGCGCGCGGATCCGGTCGAGGCTTCCCACCCCTGTGCCGTGCTGGATCTGGACGTGCCTGAGCGTGACGCTCGCCTACCGGGATCGTGCGGGCCGAGCCCGTGGAGCCGGCGCGAGTGCCTCGCCCTCGCTCCCGCGGCACGTGGTCGCACTGTTCCGTGTCGCAATCCGCAGGGCTGTGCCGTTCCGGCCGCGGGGCCACACCGGGCCACCGTCCCAGCGCCGTACGCGCCCTCTGTCCCGCAGGGACGCGGCGGCGTGCCCAGGGCCCGCGTGCCGCCCTCGTGTCGCCCCACGGCTGCGCGCCGCCCCGAGGCCGCCCCGGTCCGGCGCTCGTTGCTTCCCGGCCCCCGTGGGCACGGCGGAACGAGGTGCTGGTTCGGAAGGCTTCCCCGGACGCGGGCGTGACCCGGAGCGCAGCCGCTCCGTTCACCTGTGTGGCGGTACCCATGGCCTGGTCCCGTCGCTCCGTCACCCCGTCCCTCTCCGGCTCCCCACCTGGTGCCGAGCGCACCCCGAGCGCGCCGAAGACAGAAGAAGCCGCCCCATGCCCCTCCCCTCGCTGCCCGACGCCCCAGACGACGTCCCGACCTTTCGCACGCCCGTCCAGCCCTCGCCCCGCACCCGTGGGGACGGCATCGACGCTCCCCGTCCGGACGTCCGCATCCCGGCCGCTCGCGCCCTGGCGGCCCACGGCCCAGCGGCTCGCGCCGCGGGCTCACGGCCAGGAAGCCCGGGCGGGCCCGGGTCCTCCGCGCCCGGCACCGAGGACCCTTCGGGACCCGCGCGTCCAGGTAGGGCGAGGGCTTCGGCCCCTGGCTCACGCGGTCCCAGGGAACTGCCCCCGGCCCACACCACGCTGATCTGTGTCGCCCTGCCGGGTCTCGCGATCTCGACGGACCAGGGCCAGCTGAACGGCAGCGGGCTGGAGGGTTTCTACCGCGCGGGGCGGCGCATGCTCTCCCGCTGCCAGGTGCGGGTGGCCGGACGCGAACCGCTCGCAGTGCAGGCCCGGATGGTGACCGCCGACCGAGCCCGGTTCGTGGCGACGCTGCGTCTGTCCGCGGATGCCGGACCGGATCCGGACGTCATGGTCGAGCGCATCCGGTACGCGGACGGCACCGAGCGGATCACCCTGCACAACACGGTCCTTCGGCCGCTGTGCCTGCCCGTAGAGGTGTCCCTGGGCACGGATCTCGCGGAGCTGGGGGCCGTCGCCGCCGGCGGCGCCGGCCCGGAACTGCCCGCGACCGTCCACGGCTCCGGCCTCCGCTGGTCCTGCGCGCAAGGACACTCCACGGTGTCCGCCCACCCTCCGCCCGCCGACGCCCTGGCCTCCGCGGGACTGCTGCGCTGGGAGCTGCACCTGCCGCCCGGCGGCAGCCGGAGCGTGGAACTGCGCGTGCGACCTGACGGCACAGGACCCATCAGACCGGTGGGGCGAGGCGCCACCAGCCCACTCGCCCAGGCCCGTGTCGCGGGAGACGACCCGGTGGCGCAGTCGCTGCTGCGCACCTGTCTGGAGGATCTGGAGGCGCTGCTGCTGCGCGACCCGAGAAACCCGGCCGACACCCATCTCGCGGCGGGCGCGCCCTGGCGCTGCGGACTGTCTCCGGCCGACGCGCTCGTCGCGGCCCGGATGACGCTGCCGCTCGGCACGCGCCTCGCTGCAGGCACCCTGCGCACCCTGGCCCGCACCCAACTCGCGGGAAGGGACGCCCGGTCCGGCATGATCCCGGGACCCCGGCGGGACGCGGGCCCGCATCTGCCACCGGGATGCACGGGTACCGAGGCGACCCTGCTCTTCCCCGTACTTCTTGCGGAGGCCCGGAGATGGGGACTCCCCGAGCAGGAGACGGAAGCATTGCTGCCCGCCGCCGAGCGCTGCCTGCGCTGGCTGCTGGACGCGGTCGGCAGCGGTGTCTATCTGCCCGATCCCTACCCCGGTGGACCGTTGCGCTGCGAGACCCAGGCCCAGGCCCACCGGGCCGCGCTGCTGGGCGCCGACCTTCTCGACGCGTACGGCCGGCCGGTCGGCACCGAGCTGCGGGACTGGGCCGGAGAGCTGCGGAACCGGTTCGGGGCGGACTTCTGGGTGGAGGACCGGGGCGGCGGCAGACCCGCGGCCGCCCGCACCCCGGACGGGCGTCCTGTGCCGCACCTGGGTGCCGGCGCCGCCCATCTTCTCGACACCGGGCTGCTCGGCGGGGGAGAGCAGGCCCCGGGACTCCTCGACAAGGTGCGGACCGAGCAGCTCGCCCGACTGCTCGCAGGGCCTGCGATGGACTCGGGGTGGGGGCTGCGGAGCCTGGGTGCGAAAGAGGCTGCGTACAACCCCTTCGGTCATCGCGGCGGTGCCGTGCGTGTCCGGGAGACGGCGGTCGCGGTCGCGGGGCTGGCGGCCGCCGGATACGAGAAGGAAGCGAGCGCCCTGCTGAGGGGTGTGCTGGCGGCGTCGGAGAGCTTCGGCCATCGACTGCCGGAGATGTACGCGGGGGAGCAGCGGACCGCCGGTGGCGCCCCGCTGCCGCACCCGGCCGCCTGCAGACCGGCCGCGACGGCGGCTGCCGCCGGGGTGCTGCTGCTCACCACCCTGGTCGGGGTCCGCCCCGACGCCCCCGCCCGGACGGTGACCCTGCGGCCGGTGCGCAGTGCGCCGCTGGGCGAGATCGGTATGACGGGCCTGCGCGTCGCGGGCGCCCCCTTCGCCGTACGCGTCAGCAGGCTGGGGCTCGCGATGGTGGAGGAGGCGGCCGACGGACTGCAGCTGGGAGTGTGACCTCGCGCGACACGGGACGGGACCACGGGCGGGGTCGGCTCTCCGAGCCCTGAGGGTGGCCTGCGGGAAAGGTGGCGGACCGAAGTGGATCAAGTGGGGAAGCGACCGCGAAGGGAGTGTTTATCGTCAGGCAGACGACTATGATCGCGGCATGCCCTACGACCCGTCGGACTATCCGCCCTTCGCCGTCACCGTGGACCTGGTCGTGCTGACCGTCCGTCGCCACGCGCTCTGCGCACTGACGGTACGGCGGGGCGAACAGCCTTTCCAGGGGCGATGGGCGTTGCCCGGTGGCTTCGTGCGGCCGGACGAGGACCTGTCGCAGGCCGCTGCCCGGGAGCTGGCCGAGGAGACGGGCCTGACCGCCCATGAACCGTCCGAGCCCGCTCAGGACAACGGCGCGCACCTGGAGCAGTTGGCGACCTACGGTGACCCGAAGCGCGACCCCCGGATGAGGGTCGTCAGCGTCGCCCATCTCGCCCTCGCCCCCGACCTGCCCGCGCCCCGGCCGGGAGGGGACGCCAACAGCGCACGCTGGGCGCCCGTGGAGGAGTTGCTGGAGCAGGGCGGCTTCGGGCGCGACAGTGAGCCGGTGGCGCCGTTGGCGTTCGACCACGCGCAGATCCTCGCGGACGGCGTCGAGCGTGCCCGCTCCAAGATCGAGTACTCGTCGCTGGCCACCGCCTTCTGCCCGCCGGAGTTCACGGTCGGCGAGTTGCGGCGTGTGTACGAGGCGGTGTGGGGTGTGGCGCTGGACCCGCGCAACTTCCATCGCAAGGTGACGGGAACGCCGGGATTCCTGGTGCCCACCGGCGGTACCACCACGCGTCAGGGGGGCCGCCCCGCCCAGCTCTTCCGCGCCGGCGGTGCCACCCTTCTCAACCCGCCGATGCTGCGCCCCGAGGTCTGACCCGGCGGAGAGTGAGCGTCCGCCGCCGGGTGCGGCGGACTCGCCCGTGGGCGGCCGTCGAGGGGTCCGACGGGAGGGAGGGCCGAGTTCGGGGCTCGTGAACCGTGCGTGGCTCGCCCGGTGCCTGCGAGGCCGTCCGCGAAGCACGTCGCAAGATACCCGGAAAAACGGACATATCGCGCTATCTTGCCTAGGGTGATCCAGGCCATCGGATTGACCAGCAATCCCCGCAAGGAGTCCCCGCCCGCCGTCGACGATGTGTCCTTCGAGGCGCACTCCGGCCGTGTCACCGCACTCCTCGGGGCTCCCGGTGCGGGCAAGTCGACGGTGCTGAGACTCGTCCTCGAACTGCAACACGGCCGTGGGGTGGCCTACTTCAGAGGCCGCCCCCTCCACCGCATCGCCCACCCCACACGCGAAGTGGGCGTCCTCCTCGGCGACGTGCCCGGCCACCCCGCCCGCACGGTCCGGGGCCATCTGCGCATGCTGTGCGCGGCCGCGGGGCTGCCCGGACGGCGTGCCGACGAAGTCCTGGAGGTCGTGGGGCTGGTCAGCCTCCGCGAGGCACGGCTGAACACGCTCTCGCGAGGCATGGACCGTCGGCTCGGCCTGGCCTGCGCCCTGCTGACCGACCCGCACACGCTCGTGCTGGACGGCCCCGCCGACGGGCTGGCGGTCCGCGAGGGCCGATGGCTGCACGGGATCATGCGGGCGCACGCCGACCAGGGCGGCACGGTCCTGTTCACCACCGGTGATCCGAAGGAGGCGGCGCGAACCGCCGATCGGGTACTCACCCTCGAACGGGGCAGGCTCGTCGCCGACCAGGAGGTCGCGGACTTCTCCCGCACCCGGCTCCGTCCCAGGGTTGCCGTTCGCACCCCGTACGCCGCCCGGCTCGAAGTGCTTCTCACGAAGGAGGCCCGGACCGCGCGACGTTCCGTGGAGGTCGTGCGGGAGGGCGGCAACCGGCTGTCGGTGTACGGCAGTACATGTGCCGAGATCGGCGAGACCGTTTTCCGGCACGGCATCCTCGTCCATCAACTCGCCGACGAGCTCGGGGACATGGGGCCCACGCCGTCGCCGTCGCCGTTGGCGTTGTCATCCGCATCATCCGCATCATCCGCGTCGTCCACGCCTTCGTCGGTCGTCGGTGAAAGCGTGGGGACGACCGAGACCACGCGAGGCCCTGGCCGGGAGGCCCAAGGGTCGGCAGGGGGGTGCCAGGGGCCCGCCGACGAACTCTGCGCACCCGAGGTCGGCGGCGCCTCCGCCGCGCCTGCCGACGCTCCTCGGGCGACCCCGGTCGAGCCGTGGGCCTGCGGTGACGGGGCGTCGGAGGTCAACCCGGCGCCTCTCGTCGACCTTGGATCCGCTACGCCCTCCGCACCGCACACGGATCCCGAATCGAGTGATCATTTCGGTCCACATCGTGATCCCGGACCTCACGACCACCTCGGGTTCCGCCCGGACCAAGGACCACGCGACGCGTCCGCCGCCGGACCGTTGCCGCCGCTGCCGCCACCCATCACCGTGCGTCCGGCGCCGAGCCCGCTGCGGCCCCTGCGCTACGAGCTGCGGCGGGCGGGCGGGGTCGGCACCGCATACATCACCACCGCGGCCGTACTCGTCACCTCCGCCCTCGTGGCGGTGCTCCTGGCCGGGATCGGGCACACCCCGCAGCCACGGCTGCTGGCGGCGTGGCCGCGGGAGCTGCCGCTGCCGCCCGCAGCCATCGGGGCGGGGCTGCTCGGGGCCATCGCCTTCGGCGACGAGTTCCGCCACCCCGCTCTTGCCGCGGACCGCGGCACCGTCCCTCGTCGGCTGGGGCTGCTCCTCGCGAAACTTTTCGTCGCGGCGGCCACCGCACTGCTGCTGGCCGTCCTCACCGTGGGCTGTGACCTCGAAGTGCTCTACCTCGTCTATGGACCGGAACTCGTCTCGGTTCCCGCCGGCTGGTTCCCGCTCGGCGCGAGCTGGTTCGGCCTCGTCGTGGGGTGCGCCTGGGCCGGGGTGCTCGCGGCGGGCGTCTTCCGGTCCACGTCCGCCGGGCTCGCGGCCGTGGTCGCCGTGCCCCTCGTCGTCGTACCCCTGGTGCAGAGGGCGCTGGAGGGGGCGACCGTGCGGAGCGCGGTCGGGTTTCCGGTGCGGCTGCGTGAACTTCTCCTGGTGCAGTGGCCGTTCGGGGGGGAGCGGTACCTGGAGGCCGTGGCCCGGGCGGCCTCCCAACCCGTGGGCGGGGCGCTGCTGTTGTCACTGACGGCGCTGCTGGGGGCCTACGTGTTCACCAACCTCCGCAGCCGGGTCAGGTGATGATCGTCCTCATCCTTTCGTGCTCACTGTCCGTGCCCTTCCGTTGGCGCAATGCGCACAACTCCTCGTAGAACGCCCATTTCTTTCCGATAAGGCGTCAATTGCGACGGGGTGAGCGATCACCCTTTCGTGTGCTTTTCACCAAAGACCTCAAGGGAGTTGGAAACGCAGCCGACAAAGGATGCGTGAGTACCCTTGCGCACACCATGATGACCGCCGCCCGCTCCGCCGACTCCGGCCTCGCAGGACCGGGCGAACTCGACCGCTACCCGTACGCCGAGCCCGCGAGCGTCGACCGCGTGGGCCTCCCCGCCTGGGACGGCGCGGACCCTGAGCTGGGCCGCGTGGGCCGCCGCGCCGCCGGGAGCCGCGGACGCGGACTGCACGGCCAACTCGTCCAGCAGCTCGGCCAGATGATCGTCTCCGGCGACCTGGGCGCGGACCGCCCCCTCGTGCCCGAGGAGATCGGCCAGCGCTTCGAGGTCTCCCGCACCGTCGTCCGTGAATCCCTGCGTGTCCTGGAGGCCAAGGGCCTGGTCAGCGCACGCCCGAACGTCGGCACGCGCGTCCGGCCGGTCAGCGACTGGAACCTGCTCGACCCCGACATCATCGAATGGCGGGCCTTCGGTCCGCAGCGCGACAACCAGCGGCGCGAGCTCAACGAGCTGAGGTGGACGATCGAACCGCTGGCCGCCCGCCTCGCCGCCGGCCACGGGCGCGACGACGTGCAGCAGCGCCTCGCCGACATGGTCGAGCTCATGGGCCACGCCATGGCCCAGGGCGACCCGCTGACCTTCTCGCGCGCGGACGCCGAGTTCCACTCGCTGCTCATCCAGCTCGCGGGCAACCGGATGCTGGAGCACCTCTCCGGGATCGTCTCCTCGGCCCTCCAGGTCTCCGGCGGCCCGGTCACCGGATGTGACCGACCGACCGAGTCGGCGCTCACGCATCACGCCCGGATCGTCGACGCCCTCGCGGCGGGCGACGGAGGGGCCGCCGAGGCGGCCATGCGGCAGCTGCTCACCGTCCACCCCGAGGTGGAGCGTGTGGTGCCGGCACCGCGCGAGCACTGAGGGCGCCGCGAGCGGAACGAGGCCGGCGCGGCCGCGGGGCCGACCCCCCGACGGCGTCACTCGCCCGGCGGACCCGTGCCGCCGGGCCCCAGCGAATCCTCCCAGGGATTCGGCGGGGCCCGGCGGCGCGACGGACGCAGGACGATTCAAGGCTCGCGCGGCACGGGGCTGTCCCGACCAGGCTGCGCGAAGCCCCCGACGGATCCCCCGACGAAGCGCCGGACCGGCCGCCGTGTGAATCGCCGGACCGGTCACCCCAACGGGGTCGACAGGGGCCAGGGGATCGACGAGAGTGGCGGGGGTCAACCGGAACGGCCGGGCCGACCGGAACCGCCGGGCCAACCGGAACGGCGGGATCGGCGGGTGTGCCGGGCCCGGCGAGAGCGCAGGGCCGGGTGAGGCGCCGGCACCGGCGAGCCGGAGAAGCGACGAGCTCACCGAGGCGACGGACCCGCCCGGCGGCGCCCGGCGGCTGCCCCGGACGGGCCGCCGCATCGTGGCGGGGACGGTGATCCGGACTAGGGAGTTCGTTCGGGAATCGTTCGGGTACCAGTCCTAACAGAACCGGTTGTGGCCTCGATCGATCGCCTCTGGCAGTGTCTGACCGCTTTTGCGCGCTTACGGGGTGTGACTCGGGCCACGCAGATTGGGCGTAACGCTCGTGGGAACAACGCGATGACCTAAGAGGCGACAGTCGCGGAGGGAATACGGACGCCGTTCATGGCGCTGTGCATCTCCCCGGCCCCCGCCCGCACCGTCGGCCCACTCCCAAGCCGGTGGTCGGCTCCGGTCCGCAGTGGACGGGGCCGGAAGCCGTTTTCCAACGTTCCGAGAGGTTGTTCGTGTCGGCCAGCACATCCCGTACGCTCCCGCCGGAGATCGCCGAGTCCGTCTCTGTCATGGCGCTCATTGAGCGGGGAAAGGCTGAGGGGCAGATCGCCGGCGACGATGTGCGTCGGGCCTTCGAAGCTGACCAGATTCCGGCCACTCAGTGGAAGAACGTACTGCGCAGCCTCAACCAGATCCTCGAGGAAGAGGGTGTGACGCTGATGGTCAGTGCCGCGGAGCCCAAGCGCACCCGAAAGAGCGTCGCAGCGAAGAGTCCGGCCAAGCGCACCGCCACCAAGACGGTCGCGGCGAAGACGGTGACCACCAAGAAGGCCACTGCCACAGCCGCGCCCGCGGAGCCCGCGGCCGACCCTGCCGGCGAGGACGTCGCACCCGCCAAGAAGGCCGCCGCCAAGAAGGCGGTCGCCAAGAAGGCGGCCCCCGCCAAGAAGACCGTCGCCGCCAAGAAGACGGCGGCGAAGAAGACCACCGCCAAGAAGGACGACGCCGAGCTCGCCGAGGAAGAGGTCCTCGAGGAGGCACCCGGCGGCAAGCCCGGGGACGAGCCCGAGGGCACCGAGAACGCCGGCTTCGTGCTGTCCGACGAGGACGAGGACGACGCGCCCGCCCAGCAGGTCGCCGCCGCCGGTGCCACCGCCGACCCGGTCAAGGACTACCTCAAGCAGATCGGCAAGGTCCCCCTGCTCAACGCCGAGCAGGAGGTCGAGCTCGCCAAGCGCATCGAGGCCGGTCTGTTCGCCGAGGACAAGCTGGCCAACGCCGACAAGCTCGCCCCCAAGCTCAAGCGCGAGCTGGAGATCATCGCCGAGGACGGCCGCCGCGCCAAGAACCACCTCCTGGAGGCCAACCTCCGTCTGGTGGTCTCCCTGGCCAAGCGCTACACCGGCCGCGGCATGCTCTTCCTGGACCTCATCCAGGAAGGCAACCTCGGTCTGATCCGCGCGGTCGAGAAGTTCGACTACACCAAGGGCTACAAGTTCTCCACGTACGCCACCTGGTGGATCCGTCAGGCGATCACCCGCGCCATGGCCGACCAGGCCCGCACCATCCGTATCCCGGTGCACATGGTCGAGGTCATCAACAAGCTCGCGCGCGTCCAGCGCCAGATGCTCCAGGACCTGGGCCGCGAGCCCACCCCGGAGGAGCTGGCCAAGGAACTCGACATGACCCCCGAGAAGGTCATCGAGGTCCAGAAGTACGGCCGCGAGCCCATCTCCCTGCACACCCCGCTGGGCGAGGACGGCGACAGCGAGTTCGGCGACCTCATCGAGGACTCCGAGGCCGTCGTCCCGGCCGACGCGGTCAGCTTCACGCTCCTGCAGGAGCAGCTGCACTCCGTCCTCGACACGCTCTCCGAGCGTGAGGCGGGCGTCGTCTCCATGCGGTTCGGTCTCACCGACGGTCAGCCGAAGACCCTCGACGAGATCGGCAAGGTGTACGGCGTCACGCGCGAGCGCATCCGCCAGATCGAGTCCAAGACGATGTCGAAGCTGCGGCACCCGTCCCGCTCGCAGGTGCTGCGCGACTACCTCGACTAGAGACGGCACGGCACCCGCCGACCCGTCGCCCCCGTAGGCCCGGTTCCCTCGAAGGAGCCGGGCCTACGGCGTGTGTGCGGCTGCGGAAGCCGATCCCGTGGATCACTCTGGGTGTGCCATCCCTGTCCCGGAGTGAGGAGCGCGCATGCCTCGATCGTTCGCCCGACTGCTGGCCGTCGCGGCCACCGCGGCCGTCATACCGCTGGCGTCTCCGCCGTCGGCGACGGCCGAGGTCGTCATCGGTGGCCATCCGGTCGAGATCTCCCAGGCGCCCTGGACGGTGGCACTGGCCAGCCGTGACCGGTTCGGAGGTACGCGGGCAGGGCAGTTCTGCGGCGGTGTCGTGATCGGCCGCTCGACCGTCCTGACGGCCGCCCACTGCCTCAGCGAGAGCGTGCTGGGAGGCCCTCCGGAGAGTGTCGGCGACCTGAAGGTCATCGCGGGTCGCGCCGAACTGCAGTCCGCCGAGGGCCAGGAGATCGCGGTGAGCGGCGCCTGGGTCGATCCGGCGTACGACCCCTATACGAACGCCGGGGACTTCGCGGTGGTGACGCTCGCCTCACCGCTGCCCGAGACCTCGGTCATCGGGCTGGCGGAGGCCGGTGACCCCGCGTACGGGCCCGGCACGCCGGCCGCGGTCTACGGCTGGGGGGACACCACCGGTGCCGGGGACTACGGCCGGAGCCTGCGGGCCGCGCCGGTGCAGGTGCTGGCCGACGAGGTCTGTGAGAGGGCCTACCCGGGCAGTGCGGACGGGCGATACCTGTCCGGCTCCATGGTGTGCGCCGGGGAGCCGGACGGCGGCCGGGACGCCTGCCAGGGGGACAGCGGAGGGCCGCTGGTCGCCCAGGGGAAGCTGATCGGCCTCGTGTCCTGGGGGAGCGGCTGTGGGCTCGCCGAGAGCCCGGGCGTCTACACCAGGGGCTCGTACATCGCCCGGGTGCTCACGGGAAGCCGCTGAGGCGCGGCTCACGGCCCTGCGGCGGGCAGGTACGGAACGAGAGCGGGCGGCCACCCCGTGGGTACGGGAGTGACCGCCCGGTCACCGGCCTCGAGCCGGTGGCGGCTCGTCGTCAGGTGCGAAGCGTCAGCGCTCGTCCTCTTCTGCGGTCGCGGGAGCGGCCGTGAGTCGCTCCGTCTCGTCCTGTATCTCCGCGGCGATCTTCTTGAGCTCCGGCTCGAACTTGCGACCGTGGTGGGCGCAGAACAGCAGCTCTCCACCGCTCAGCAGGACGACGCGCAGGTAGGCCTGGGCGCCGCAGCGGTCGCATCGGTCAGCGGCCGTCAGCGGGGTCGCGGGGGTCAGAACAGTAGTCACGTCGCCTCTTCTCTAGCTCGACGAGCTGTCGTACCAGGGTCAACATCCAACCAGGCCGAAAACGTTCCCGCTCGCGGCTTTAACTCGAAAAAATCTTTCCGGGCCGGCTGTCTGCTGCCGGTTGGCGGCGAATGAGCCGTAGTGCGTGTCTTCGTGTCGTACGGGCTTCGCGCTGTCTGTCGGTGGTTCTGGTGGTCGTTCTATCGGTTGTACGGTCCTCCCGGCTGGGTTGCCGGTTGTTCAAGAGGACGTGCCCGGAGCCTAAATGGTTCATGCCCCGAAGGGAACGTGATATGTACTTCACCCCATCGAGGGATCGAACGTGTATACGAGTCTGGACTACTCTGAGTTTCGCCACGAGGGTGGCGTTACAGCGGCTCTACCAGGGCTCGGTACCCTCGAACCGGCAACAGAGCCCGGCCCCTTACCCAAATGGGCCTCACCTGAAATTCAGCGAGGAGCGAACCGCGTGACCGCCGATACGTCCGTGCCGTCCACAGCGCTGCTGACCGGAGCAGACCGGGACGGTTCCAACTACACCGCGCGGCACCTGCTCGTCCTCGAGGGGCTCGAGGCCGTGCGGAAGCGCCCGGGCATGTACATCGGCTCGACCGACAGTCGAGGCCTGATGCACTGCCTGTGGGAGATCATCGACAACTCCGTGGACGAGGCCCTCGGGGGCTACTGCGACCACATCGAGGTGATCCTCCACGACGACGCCTCGGTCGAGGTGCGGGACAACGGCCGGGGCATCCCGGTCGACGTCGAGCCCAAGACCGGCCTGTCCGGTGTCGAGGTCGTGATGACCAAGCTGCACGCCGGCGGCAAGTTCGGCGGCGGCTCGTACGCCGCCTCCGGCGGTCTGCACGGTGTGGGCGCCTCCGTGGTGAACGCGCTCTCCGCACGCCTGGACGTCGAGGTGGACCGCAACGGCAGCACCCACGCCATCAGCTTCCGGCGCGGCGTGCCCGGCGGTTTCGCGGGCAACGGGCCGGACGCCAAGTTCGAGACCGGCGGCCTGCGCAAGGGCAAGCGGATCCCCAAGACGCGCACCGGCACGCGCGTGCGCTACTGGGCCGACCGCCAGATCTTCCTCAAGGACGCCAAGCTCTCGCTGGAGCACCTCCACCAGCGCGCCCGGCAGACCGCCTTCCTCGTTCCCGGGCTGACGATCGTCGTCCGGGACGAATTCGGCCTCGGTGAGGGCGGCAGCAAGGGCGAGGAGTCGTTCCGCTTCGACGGCGGCATCAGCGAGTTCTGCGAGTACCTGGCGTCCGACAAGCCTGTCTGCGATGTCCTCCGTTTCTCCGGACAGGGCACCTTCAAGGAGACCGTGCCGGTCCTCGACGAACACGGTCAGATGACCCCCACCCAGGTCACCCGAGAACTGGGCGTCGACGTCGCCATGCGCTGGGGCACCGGCTACGACACGACCCTCAAGTCGTTCGTGAACATCATCGCCACCCCCAAGGGCGGCACCCATGTCGCGGGCTTCGAGCAGGCCGTGGCCTCCACCATGAACGAGGTGCTGCGCGCCAAGAAGCTGCTGCGCGTCGCCGAGGACGACATCGTCAAGGACGACGCCCTCGAAGGTCTCACGGCCGTCGTCACCGTGCGTCTCGCCGAACCTCAGTTCGAGGGTCAGACCAAGGAGGTCCTCGGCACCTCCGCGGCCCGCCGTATCGTCGCGCAGGTGATCGCCAAGGAACTCAAGGCGTTCCTGACCTCCGCCAAGCGCGACGCCGCCGCTCAGGCGCGGGTCGTCATGGAGAAGGCGGTCGCCGCCGCGCGGACGCGGATCGCCGCACGTCAGCACAAGGACGCGCAGCGGCGGAAGACGGCGCTGGAGTCGTCGTCGCTGCCCGCCAAGCTCGCCGACTGCCGCAGCGACGACGTGGAGCGCAGCGAGCTGTTCATCGTCGAGGGCGACTCGGCGCTCGGTACGGCCAAGCTCGCGCGGAACTCCGAGTTCCAGGCGCTGCTGCCGATCCGCGGCAAGATCCTCAACGTCCAGAAGTCGTCCGTGACCGACATGCTTAAGAACGCCGAGTGCGGCGCGATCATCCAGGTCATAGGGGCAGGGTCCGGACGTACGTTCGATATCGACGCGGCGCGCTATGGCAAGATCATCATGATGACCGACGCCGATGTGGACGGCTCGCACATCCGGTGCCTGCTGCTGACCCTCTTCCAGCGGTACATGCGGCCGATGGTCGAGGCGGGACGGGTCTTCGCGGCCGTGCCGCCGCTGCACCGGATCGAGCTGGTCCAGCCGAAGAAGGGGCAGGACAAGTACGTCTACACGTACTCGGACCGTGAGCTGCGCGACCGGCTGCTGGAGTTCCAGAGCAAGGGCGTCCGGTACAAGGACTCCATCCAGCGCTACAAGGGCCTCGGCGAGATGGACGCGGACCAGCTGGCGGAGACGACGATGGATCCGCGTCACCGGACGCTGCGGCGGATCAACCTGTCGGACCTGGAGGCCGCGGAGCAGGTGTTCGACCTGCTGATGGGCAACGACGTCGCCCCGCGCAAGGAGTTCATCTCCAGCTCGGCGGCCACGTTGGACCGGTCGCGCATCGACGCGTAGCCGCCACGCCGGGCTTCGGCGGAGGGGCGTCCGGGCCGGTCCCGGGCGCCCTGCGCCGCTCGTGGGCCGGGTGCTCCGGAGGTGCTTCGTCCCTCCCGGATGCCACGGGTGGGGAAGCCCGTCCCGGGTGGGGGAGGCTGGCCGGTGTTTCACCTGATGGGGTGAAGAATCGCGCAGAGGCGCGCCGGGGGTCTTTCCGCTCTGTCCATGCTTGGGCATGCAGTCAAGCACCGGCCGTCCCCGCCGACGCGAGGGTGGTTCTGAGAGCCCGGTTGAGCAGCACGAGGGGCACGGCCTCGCCGACGAGGACGTGCGGTTCGACGATCCCTGGTACGACGCGCTGGCCTCCGGCTGGGGGGAGCTGGACGGCACGGGCGGGCCTGCCCCGGCCGTGGCCGAGGCGCCCGAGAGCCGGGCCGGGGGTGCGGCGGAGGTCTACCTCGAGGTCCAGCGGAGCGCCGCCTTCCAGGAGGTGCGCAGCCGATACCGCAGGTTCGTGGTCCCGGGCGTCGCCCTCTTCTTCAGCTGGTACGTGGCGTACGTGGTGACGGCGACCACGGCCCCGGGCCTGATGTCCCGGCCGGTGGCGGGCTCGGTGAACGTGGCGATGCTGGCGGGGCTCGGACAGTTCCTCACGACGTTCCTGTTCACCTGGGCGTACGCGCGGCACGCGAGGCTGCGCCGGGACCGGGCGGCGCTCGATCTGCGCTGGGACACCCAGGAGTTGACGCGTGGCCTCCGAGGGGACGTGCGATGACCGTCGACCATCAGATGCTGGCGCTGCTGCTGTTCAGCCTGTTCGTGGCGGTCACGTTGGGCATCACCACGTGGGTCAGCCGTCATCGGCACGGCTCGGCGGAGGAGTTCTACGCCGGGGGGCGGTTGTTCTCGCCCATGGAGAATGGTTTTGCCATCGCGGGCGACTACATGTCCGCCGCGTCCTTCCTCGGTATCTCGGGGCTCATCGCGCTCTTCGGGTACGACGGGCTGCTCTACTCGGTGGGCTTCCTGGTCGCCTGGCTCGTGGTGCTGTTCCTGGTGGCCGAACTGGTGCGCAACTGCGGGCGGTTCACGCTCGCCGACGTGGTCGCGGCACGGATGAGCGAGCGGCCGGTGCGGATCGCCGCGGGAACCTCCTCGGTGACCGTGTCCGTTCTGTATCTGGTGGCACAGATGGTGGGAGCGGGCACCCTCGTCGCGCTGTTGCTGGGGGGAGAGAGCGAGGCGGCGCAGGCATGGACGGTCATCGGGGTCGGCGCGCTGATGGTCGTGTACGTGTCGCTGGGAGGGATGCGGGCCACCACCTGGATCCAGATCGTGAAGGCGGTCCTGCTCATGGGCGGGGCGGTCGCGCTGACCGTGCTCGTCATGGTGCGGTTCCACGGCGACTTCGACCAGTTGCTGCGCACGGCCGCCGACCGCAGCGGACATGGCGACGCGTTCCTCGCGCCCGGACTGAAGTACGGCGGTGACTGGGTCGCGCGCTTCGACTTCATCAGCCTCGGACTCGCGCTGGTGCTGGGCACGGCCGGCCTGCCGCACATCCTGTCGCGCTTCTACACGGTGCCCACCGCACGGGCCGCGCGCCGCTCGGTGGTCTGGTCGATCGGCCTCATCGGCGGCTTCTATCTGATGACGATCGTGCTCGGCTTCGGCGCGGCAGCCGTGGTCGGCCCGGAGGCCGTGCGAAGTTCCAACGCGGCCGGCAACACGGCGGTGCCGTTGCTGGCCCTCGATCTGGGCGGTGGCACGGACTCCACCGGTGGAACGGTTCTGTTCGCGATCGTCGCCGCCATCGCCTTCGCCACGATCCTCGCGGTCGTCGCCGGCATCACCCTCGCGTCGTCGGCGTCCGTCGCCCACGACCTGTACGCCTCGCTGCGGCGCAGACGCTCGAAGCCGCGCAGCGAGGTCGCCGTGGCACGGACGGCCGCCGTCGGTATCGGCATCGTCGCCATCGGACTCGGGCTGCTCGCCAAGGATCTCAATGTGGCCTTCCTCGTGGGCCTCGCCTTCGCGGTCGCCGCCTCCGCCAACCTGCCCGTGCTGCTCTACTCGCTGTTCTGGCGCGGCTTCACCACACGCGGCGCGGTGTGGTCCGTGTACGGCGGACTGGTCCCCTCCCTGGTCCTCGTGCTGCTGTCGCCCGTCGTGTCGGGCAGCGCGGACTCGCTGTTCCCCGGCCTCGACTTCCAGGTCTTCCCCCTGCAGAACCCCGGCCTCGTCTCCATCCCGCTGGGCTTCCTCGCGGGCTGGCTCGGCACGGTCATGTCGGCCGAGCCGCCGGACGAGGCCAAGCACGCGGAGACGGAGGTGCGTTCGCTGACGGGCGCCGGGGCGGTGTGAGCGGTGGGCACGTCGTCCGGCGGTTGGCGGGTTCTCAGGGGCGGGTCGCCCACTCGTAACGGTGCTCCGGCCGGCCGGCGTCGCCGTACTTGAGGGTCAGCCGGGCCCGTCCCGTGCGTTCCAGGAGCTTGAGATAGCGCTGGGCGGTCTGCCGGCTCAGTCCGGTCCGCTCGGCGATCTCCTGGGCCGACAGCGGCCCCTCGGCGGTCATCAGGGCGCGGCGCACCAGCTCGGTGGTGGTGGCCGAGTGGCCCTTGGGCAGGTCCGGCTCGCCTCCCGCCGAGAGCGCGCCGAAGATCCGGTCCACCTCCGCCTGTTCGGCCTCTCCGCCGCCGTCCAGGGTGCGCCGCAGCTGCGCGTACGCCTCCAGCTTGGCCCGCAGCCCGGCGAACGCGAACGGCTTGACCAGGTACTGGAGCGCGCCCTGGCGCATCGCGGCCTGGACGGTCGAGACGTCGCGGGCCGCCGTCACCATGATCACGTCGCACTGGTGGCCCCGGCGCCGCATCTCCTGGACCACCACGAGCCCCGTGTCGTCCGGCAGATAGTGGTCCAGCAGGACCAGGTCGACGTGCGGCAGCGCCTCCAGGCGATGCAGCGCCTCGGCCGCGCTGTGGGCCACACCGGCGACGTGGAAACCTGCGACCTTCTCCACGTAGGCGGCGTTGACGCGGGCGACCCTGGTGTCGTCGTCCACGATCAGGACCTCGATCATCGCGGCTCCTTGTCGGCTGTACCGGCGGCTTCGGGCTCCCGCGCGGGGCCCGGCCGCCCGTCGTGGCCGGCGCTCGGCTCGTCCTGCCGCGCCGGTCCGTCCTCGGGTGCCGCAGGGGCGGGTGCCGCGGAGGGCACCGATGTCACCAGGCCGTGCTCCGCGAGCGCGTCGGGCAGGACGACGGTGAACTCCGCGCCGCCGCCCGCCGCCTCCGTGACCCGGGCGCTGCCCCCCTGCCGCTCGGCGAGCCGGCGCACCAGGGAGAGCCCGATGCCCCGTTCGCGATGGGCGGGCGGAGTCTTGGTGGACCAGCCCTCGGTGAAGATCAACTCCCTTTTGTCGGGAGGGACTCCGGGGCCCGTGTCGCGGACCCGGAGGACCGCCGTGCGCCCCTCGGTACGCAGATCGACCTCCACGCGCGCGTGCGGCGTGCCCGCGACGGCGTCCAGGGCGTTGTCGACCAGGTTGCCGACGACGGTGACGAGCCCTCGCGGGTCGATCAGCCGGTCCGGCAGCATCGTGCCGTCCGCGATCGACAGGGCCACCCCGCGCTCGGCGGCGACGGTGGCCTTGCCCACCAGCACCGCGGCGAGCAGCGGGTCGTGGATCTTCTCGGTGACCTGTTCGGCGGTGGCCCGGTGCTCGCCGACGACCTCGCCGACGAACTCGACCGCCTCGTCGTACATCTCCAGTTCGAGCAGGCCGAGGAGGGTGTGCATCCGGTTGGCGTGCTCGTGGTCCTGGGCGCGCAGGGCGTCCGTGAGGCCGCGCGTGGAGTCCAGTTCACGCCCCAGCTGCTCCAGCTCGGTGCGGTCGCGCAGGGTGGCGACGGCGCCCCCGTCGTCGGTGGGCATACGGTTGGCGACCAGCACGCGCTGGCCGCGCACGGTCAGCAGATCGGTGCCCGTGACCCGCCCCGCCAGCACGTCCGTCGTACGGCCTGGGCCGAGCGCGTCGTCGAGGGAGCTGCCGACCGCCTCGTCGCCTATCCCTAGCAGCCGACGCGCCTCGTCGTTCAAGAGGCGTACGCGCCCGGCGCGGTCCAGCGCGACCACGCCCTCCCGGATGCCGTGCAGCATCGCCTCGCGCTCCGCCAGCAGCCCCGCGATATCGGAGAAGGCCAGGTCACGGGTCTGACGGTGGACCCGCCGGGAGATCAGATACGCGGCCAGCGCCCCGACCGCCATGGCCCCGCCGGCGTACGCCAGGAGGCCGGGGATCGCGTGGATCAGCCGGGCGCGCACGCTGTCGTACTCGATGCCGACCGAGACGGCGCCCACGATCCTTCCGTCGGCGTCCCGCAGCGGCACCTTGCCCCGGGCGGAGCGGCCCAGGGTTCCCGAGTCGATCTCCATGACCTCTTTGCCGGCCAGGGCGCGGCGCGGGTCGGTCGAGACGAGCCCGCCGATCTCCGTCGGGTCGGGGTGCGACCAGCGCACGCCGCGCCCGTCCAGCACGACCACGTACTCGGCTCCGCTGGCCTTCCTGATCCGCTCGGCCTCGACCTGCACGGGGCCGGTCACGGACGGCCGCGTCGACACCAGGTCCCGCGCTATCTGCGGCTGGGCCGCCGTGGTCTGCGCGATCGCTAGGGCACGGCGCATCGCCTGGTCGTCCAGCTGCTGGCTGAGCGGCGCGAGGAACAGCCCGGTCGCGAGGACGGCGACACCGGCGGCGATCGCCACCTGCATCAGCAGGACCTGCGAGAACACCCGCCGCGGCATACCGAGCCGCAGGCGGCGCGCGAGGGGAGCGGGACTCATACCCATGACCGTACGTGGACGGACTGGGCCGGTCGTAGTGGGGTGTGGCGCGGATCTCAGTACGGGGGCGTTCGTACGGCGGCCACGGCGGGCACCGGGGGCGGACCCGCTTAGTGCCCGACCGCCGCGGGTGACAGTTCTCGTACGGCCAGGACGTCCATCCTGGCCGGGGAGCCCAGGGGGGAGCCGCAGCTCTCCGGGCGGGGCGGCTGGGCGGGGCCCTGGGAGACGGCGACGGTCCAGCGGCGGCCGTCGGTGTGGGAGACGGTCACGTCCCACTGGGGTGCCGTGCCGTCCGTGCGGAGGACGGTGAGCGCGTCGGCCGCGTCCTCGCCGGTCTCGGTGCGCACCGCCAGTTCGGCCGCCTGCCCGGGGCGCTCCCAGGCGGAGCTGCCACGGCATCCCTCGGTGACGACACGACCGTCCCGTACGCCCTGGAGGACCTCCTTGACGTGGTGGGCCTCCGCGCGGCCGTACACGTATCCGAACGGGAGCACGAGCACGGTGGGGGAGAAGCGGTGACCACCCAGATGGGTGACCTCCCAGGTGCCCTCGACCCCCGAGGCGGCCAGTTCGGCGGCGAGCGGTCGGCCGAGGAGGGCGCAGCAGCGGTCGCGCTTGCCGTTGGTGCAGACGAGCGCGAGCGGGTCGCCGGTGTGCGGCCGGCCCCGCAGGACCGTCCCGAAGGTCCGGTGGTCACCTCGGCCGAGGGCGGCGAGATCGAGGCCGAGCAGCTCACGGGGGTCGGACGTCGTGGCGGTGTGCAGCCAGACGTTGCCGGGGACGGTGTGGGCCACGTACACACGGCGCTCGCGGACCTCACGGCGGTCGGCGTGGCGGCCGGGGCGCCGGATGAGCGCCACGCGTACGCCGGTGCCCTTCGCCGCGGCTTCGAGGGCGCGGCCGAGCACGGGGTCCAGGTGGCTGGAGGTGAGCGCATCGACGCCCCAGGGGCCGGGCTGTTCCAGCAGCAGCCATGTCCTCGCCGTGGCGGCGGTCCCGGCGAGAGGCTCGCCGAGGAGTCGGGACGCGGATGTGCACGTACTCACAGAGGTGAGCCTAACCTGACTTGCGGCCGCGTGACGTCCGGACGGGCCGAAGGAGTGCCGACGGGGGTGCCGCGGGCGTGCTGCGGGAGGTGTCGCGGGCGGGCCGCGGACGTGCTGCAAGGGCTGTGCGACAGGAACGGCGGCGCGAGGGGCCCGCGCTGTAGTGCAGGCGAGCCCCCGTTTCAGGATCAGGCGTCGGGGATGTCCGACTTTGCCCGGATGAGAGTGTCGCGGCTGATGACCACGATCCTCTCGTAGTCAGCGCGCGAGGCGTCGGCAGGAAGCTCGGGGTCGAGTTTCTCTGTCCGGTCGGTCCCGATCACTGCGAAGTTGCCATCCTGCAGTTCGAAGATGTCTGGGCATGTCTGCCCCGCGGCACTGCCCCTCTCCCGAGGGGACGCACCGATGCGGCGCACGATTTTCAACGGGTTCGATCCTTGGGTCATGAGTAGTGACAGCGATGTTGAGCGGGCCAAACTTAGCTCTATGAGGCCGGTTGATGCGCCCGCGTCCCAGGGGGCGGGAGTGAAGGCTGAGGTGGGGGTCGCGCTGTGTGGAGCGAGCGCCGTGGGGGTGACCGACACGGGCGCGAGCGTCGCGGGGGATGCGGGGATGCGGGGATGCGGGGATGCGGGGATGCGGGGATGCGGGGACGCGGGGATGGGGAGTGCGGGGGATGCGGGCCTTGGAGGTGAGCGTCCAGGGCACGAGAGGCTTATTCCGCGGGCGGCTCGCCCACGACCCACCACTCGTCCGTGTTCGCCTCCTCCAGGTCGCTGATCAGGGCGTCGACCATCCGGCCGATCTCCGACTCCTCCGAACCCTCCTTCAGGCTCGACCGGTGATGACGCGTGGCGGCCCAGTAGTCGCGCATCAGGGCGCTCTGAAAGATGCCGCGCAGATGGCCGTACAGCTCCGCCCGGCTGAAGACACCCACCCGGTAGCCCTGGAGGACGTGGGTGTAGAGGAGGTTGGCGAAGAGGTACTGCCGTTGTCTGTCGGTGGACAGTTCCTCCTCGTAGGCGTTCAGGACGGGCAGCAGCGTCGGGTCCGCCGCCGCCTTCATGACCAGGTCGACGTTGTGCCGCTGGTAGGCGATCAGGGCGGCGTGCCGCTGGGCCTCCTGTTCCAGCCGTTCCAGCCGGTCCAGGCGTCGAAGCACGGCGCGGACGCGCCGCTCCACGGCGACCGCGCCGAGTGCTCCCACCGCGAAGGCGAGGCCCGCTGCTGCGGCGGGGCCGAGTCCCCGCGCCCCAAGGTTCTGTGTGGTCATGTCAACCCCCGGTTCAGGCGGCCGTCCGCCGGTCGTCGGTGCGGGGCGACGGGATGGGACCGGCGAGCGACGGGCGGCGCTTGCCGTCTCCCAGTGTCGCCGAGCGGCAGTGGTCGACTGGGAGGCGGAGAGGAGGCGCACGGAGGGATGTGCGGGTCGCGCGGGCCGGCGCCATGCCCAACGTGTGCCCCTCGGGCGCCGCTGACAAGCGCGCACTCCACGGGGCGTTCGGCCCCCCACTCGTATCCTGGGGCGGTCTGCAAGGAGGCACGGGAGCTGGGCCGTTCCGGTGGGAGCCGGTCCATGAGCCGGCCGCGTACGGTGGTCGGCCGCGAGCCGCCGCACGCAACGACGGGAGAGAGGGCGCGCGTTGAGTCAGTCGTCGAGCCAGGGGTCGCACACGCGACCGGAGCCGGATCCCGGAACGCGTCCTGAGCTGGCATTCCAGGCTGAACCGGGACTCGGGCCTGAGCCGGCCATCGAGCCCGAGCCGGTGCCAGCACTCGGGCCCGACCCGGCCATCGGGCCGGTGCCGGTGCCGGTGCCGGTGCCGAACCCGAGCCCGGAGCAGGGAGCGAGTCCGCAGGACTCGCGGGGCCTGGATCGCTGGGAGGGCTCGGACGGCTCGGACACCTCGCAGAGTCCGCCGCAGATCCCCGTCGTCGTCCTCGCCGGGTTCCTCGGCTCCGGGAAGACCACGCTGCTCAACCACCTCCTCCACCGCAGCGGCGGCAGCCGTATCGGCGCCGTCGTCAACGACTTCGGGGCGATCGAGATCGATGCCATGGCGGTGGCCGGCGCGCTCGGGGACTCCACCGTGTCGCTGGGCAACGGATGTCTGTGCTGTGCCGTCGACGTCGGTGAACTGGATGAGTACCTGGAACGGCTGGCCGCACCCGCCGCCGGGATCGATGTCATCGTCATCGAGGCGAGCGGGCTCGCCGAGCCGCAGGAACTGGTGCGGATGGTGCTCGCCAGCGAGAACCGCCGGGTGGTGTACGGCGGGCTCGTCGAAGTCGTGGACGCGGCCGAGTTCTTGGAGACCCGGCAGCGGCATCCCGAGATCGACCGGCACCTCGCCCTCGCCGACCTGGTCGTCGTGAACAAGCTCGACCGGGCCGAGGACGGGGAGCGGATCCTCTCGCTCGTCCGCTCCCTCGCCGACCGCGCCGCCGTGGTGCCCGCCACCTACGGGCGCGTCGACCCCGAGTTCCTCTTCGACTGCCGGCCCTCCGAGGAGCGCCTCGGCCAGCTCTCCTTCGACGACCTGTACCGGCACGACCACGACGACCACGACGACCACGACGGGTACGACGGGTACGACGGGCACGACGACCAGGGCGGGCACGCCGGGCATCTGCACACCGGCTACGACAGCCTCTCCTTCGTCTCCGACGTGCCGCTCGACCCCCGCCGGCTCATGGAGTTCCTGGACGGGCGTGCCGAAGGGCTCTACCGGATCAAGGGGTACGTCGACTTCGGCCCGTACGACCCGCGCAATCGCTACGGCGTGCATGCCGTCGGGCGGTTCCTGCGGTTCTACCCCGAGCCCTGGGCCGCCGGCGACAGCGGACTCGGCGACGGCCGACTCGGCGACGGCGGACCCGGTGAAAGCCACCGGCTCACGCAACTCGTGCTCATCGGCGCCGGCATCGACGCCCCCGCCCTGCGCAAGGAGTTGGAGGCGTGCAGGAGGGACGACGCCGCCCCGCACGCCGACGAGCACGGCATGTGGGGCGTCCTGCGCTACGTCCAGGAGCCCGAGGCCGAAGACCCCGAGACCCCCTACGACAATCTGTGAGGCACTGCGCTCACACCGGCCCCGCCACCGACGCCACCGTCTTGCCCAGGGACACGCCCGAGCCGTCGCGGCGCGGGTCCATCTCCGGGAGGTCGGCCGGGGTGCCGTTCTTCTGCGCGGCGCGGGCCGGGGCCGGTCCCGCCCAGGCGACCGAGAGGCAGTCCTCGCCCTTGAGGAACCGCTGGCAGCGGACGCCGCCCGTGGCGCGGCCCTTACGGGGGTACTGGTCGAACGGGGTGAGCTTGGCGGTGGTCTGGACGGAGTCGTCGAGGGTGCCGCGGGAGCCCGCCACCGTGAAGACGACCGCGTCGACGGCCGGGTCGACGGCGGTGAAGGAGATGACCTTCGCCCCCTCGGTGAGCTTGATGCCGGCCATACCGCCGGCCGGGCGGCCCTGCGGGCGGACCTGTGCGGCCTGGTAGCGCAGCAGTTGGGCGTCGTCCGTGATGAAGATCAGGTCCTCCTCGCCCGTGCGCAGCTCGACGGCACCGACGATCCGGTCGCCCTCCCTGAGCGTGATGACCTCCAGTTCCTCCTTGTTGGACGGGTAGTCGGGGACCACGCGCTTGACGACACCCTGCTCGGTGCCGATGGCCAGCCCGGGCGAGGACTCGTCGAGCGTCATCAGACAGATGACCGTCTCGCCGTCCTGGAGGGTGAGGAACTCCGCGAGCGGGGCGCCGCCCGACAGGTTGGGGGCCGCCGAGGTGTCCGGCAGCTGCGGCAGATCGACCACGTTCAGGCGCAGCAGGCGGCCGGTGGAGGTCACCGCGCCCACCTCGCCCCGGGCCGTCGCCGGGACCGCCGAGACGATGACGTCGTGCTTGGTCCGCTTGCCGTCCTCGTCCGCCGCGAAGGGCTCGGCGCTCGCCGTCCGGGCCAGCAGACCCGTCGACGACAGCAGCACCCGGCACGGGTCGTCCGCCACCTGCAGCGGGACCGCGGCCACCTGGGTGCCCGAGGACTCCAGCAGCACCGTACGGCGCTCGGTGCCGAACTTCTTCGCCACGGCGGCGAGTTCGCCGGAGACCAGCTTGCGCAGCTCCGCGTCCGACTCCAGGATGCGGGTCAGCTCGGCGATCTCGGTGTTGAGCTTCTCCTTCTCGGACTCCAGCTCGATGCGGTCGAACCGGGTGAGGCGGCGCAGCGGGGTGTCCAGGATGTACTGCGTCTGGATGTCCGACAGGGCGAAGCGCTCGATCAGGCGCTCCTTGGCCTGGGCGGAGTTGTCGCTGGAGCGGATCAGCCGGATGACCTCGTCGATGTCCACCAGCGCGGTGAGCAGGCCCTCGACCAGGTGCAGACGGTCGCGCCTCTTGCCGCGGCGGAACTCCGAGCGGCGCCGGACGACCTCGAAGCGGTGGTCGAGGTAGACCTCCAGCAGCTCCTTCAGGCCCAGGGTGAGGGGCTGGCCGTCGACCAGGGCCACGTTGTTGATGCCGAAGGACTCCTCCATCGGCGTCAGCTTGTAGAGCTGCTCCAGGACGGCCTCCGGCACGAAGCCGTTCTTGATCTCGATGACCAGGCGCAGGCCGTGGGCGCGGTCGGTGAGGTCCTTGACGTCGGCGATGCCCTGCAGCTTCTTCGCCCCGACCAGGTCCTTGATCTTGGCGATCACCTTCTCCGGGCCGACGGTGAACGGCAGTTCGGTGACGATCAGGCCCTTGCGGCGGGCCGTGACGTTGTCCACCGCCACCGTGGCGCGGATCTTGAAGGTGCCGCGGCCCGTCGCGTACGCGTCCCTGATGCCGGTGAGACCGACGATCCGGCCGCCGGTGGGCAGGTCGGGGCCGGGGACGTGCTTCATCAGCGTGTCGAGGTCGGCGTTCGGGTACCGGATGAGGTGGCGGGCGGCCGCGATGACCTCGCCCAGGTTGTGCGGCGGCATGTTGGTGGCCATACCGACGGCGATGCCGGACGCGCCGTTGACCAGCAGGTTGGGGAAGGCGGCGGGCAGGGCCACCGGCTCCTGCTCCTGGCCGTCGTAGTTCGGGGAGAAGTCGACCGTGTTCTCCTCGATCGACTCCGTCATCAGGCTGGTCGCGTCGGCCATACGGCACTCGGTGTACCGCATGGCGGCCGGCGGGTCGTCGTTGCCCAGCGAGCCGAAGTTGCCGTGGCCGTCGACCAGGGGGAGCCGCATGGAGAAGGGCTGGGCGAGGCGCACCAGGGCGTCGTAGATCGAGGAGTCGCCGTGCGGGTGCAACTTACCCATGACCTCGCCGACGACGCGGGCGCACTTCACATAGCCGCGGTCGGGGCGCAGGCCCATCTCGTTCATCTGGTAGACGATCCGGCGGTGCACCGGCTTCAGGCCGTCGCGGGCGTCGGGCAGGGCTCGGGAGTAGATGACCGAGTACGCGTACTCCAGGAAGGAGCCCTGCATCTCGTCGACGACGTCGATGTCGAGGATCCGCTCCTCGAACGCGTCGTCGGGCGGCGGGGTCTTCGTGCTGCGGCGGGCCATCGCTGCCGGCTCCTCTTTTTCTGGTCGCTCACCTACGGGGCGCTCACGTCTCCGGCTCACTCTCGGCGAGACGTGAACGGGATCTGACGCGCACCATTGTGGACTGCCGCACTGACAACCCCGACACGACCCGGCGCCGACCGCCGGGCACGGCCTCGGGGGACGGCCTCGGGGGACCGCCACGTCAACAGCGTGCGCCGACCTTAACCACAGACCGCGGGCCGCAACCCCGGTCTCGCTCTCGGCGTACGGCGCCCGGGAACTTCTCCGGGCGTCCGCGCGCTTGCATACAGTGGCGGGACCGGCAGGAAACAGCGGTTTCCGCGACGATTTCCACGACGGACACGACCGCGGATCCCGCGCACACAGCACAGCGATCGAAGGGACGTATCGCCCATGGGTCACACGGCCACAGCCGAGGCCGGCTCCGAAGGCCTGACAGTGAGGGAGCACCGCCTGGACAACGGCCTGCGCGTGGTGCTCTCCGAGGACCACCTGACCCCGGTCGCCGCGGTGTGCCTCTGGTACGACGTCGGTTCGCGCCACGAGGTCGCGGGCCGTACAGGCCTCGCCCACCTCTTCGAGCACCTGATGTTCCAGGGCTCGGGCCAGGTGAAGGACAACGGCCACTTCGAGCTGGTCCAGGGCGCGGGCGGTTCGCTGAACGGCACCACCAGCTGGGAGCGCACCAACTACTTCGAGACCATGCCCACCCACCAGCTGGAGCTGGCGCTGTGGCTGGAGGCGGACCGCATGGGCAGCCTGCTGCTCGCGCTCGACCAGAAGAACCTGGACAACCAGCGGGCGGTCGTCAAGAACGAGCGCCGCCAGCGGTACGACAACGTGCCCTACGGCACCGCCTTCGAGAAGATCTTCCGCCTGGCCTACCCCGAGGGACACCCCTACCGGCACACGCCGATCGGCTCGATGGACGACCTGGAGGCCGCGAGCCTGGAGGACGCCCAGCAGTTCTTCCGGACCTACTACGCGCCCAACAACGCCGTCCTGTCGATCGTCGGCGACATCGACCCGGAGCAGACCCTCGCCTGGGTGGAGAAGTACTTCGGCTCGATCCCCGCGTACGACGGCAAGCCCGCGCCCCGCGACGGCGCGCTGCCCGACGTCATGGGTGAGCAGCTGCGCGAGGTGGTCGAGGAGAACGTGCCCGCGCGCGCGTTGATGGCCGCCTACCGGCTGCCGGAGGACGGCACGCGCGCGTGCGACGCGGCCGACCTGGCCCTCACCATTCTCGGCGGCGGCGAGTCCTCCCGCCTCTACAACCGGCTCGTGCGCCGTGACCGTACGGCCGTGACGGCCGGGTTCGGCCTGCTGCGGCTGGCCGGCGCGCCCTCCATGGCGTGGATGGACGTCAAGACCTCCGGCGACGTCGAGGTGCCGGTCATCGAGGCGGCCGTCGACGAGGAGCTCGCCCGGTTCGCCGCGGAGGGCCCCACGGCGGAGGAGATGGAGCGCGCCCAGGCCCAGTTGGAGCGCGAGTGGCTGGACCGGCTCGGCACGGTCGCGGGCCGCGCCGACGAACTGTGCCGCTACGCGGTCCTGTTCGGCGACCCGAAGCTCGCCCTCACCGCCGTCGACCGGGTCCTGGAGGTGACGGCCGACGAGGTCCAGGAGGTCGCCAAGGCCCGCCTGAGGCCCGACAACCGCGCGGTGCTCGTGTACGAGCCCGTGGCCGGTGACGAGGCCGCCGAAGAGGAGGCCGCCGCGACGGAGGCCGCCGAGACCACCGACGAGAACGAGGAGTCGGCGAAGTGACCGAGCTCGCGAGCATGGACTTCCACCCGCAGCCCCAGGCCGGCGACGCCCGCCCCTGGGCGTTCCCGGCGCCCGAGCGCGGCACCCTGGCCAACGGCCTGACCGTGCTGCACTGCCACCGCCCCGGCCAGCAGGTCGTCGCCGTCGAGGTCGTCCTCGACGCGCCCCTGGACGCCGAGCCGGCCGGTCTCGACGGTGTCGCCACCATCATGACCAGGGCGTTCTCCGAGGGCACCGACAAGCACACGGCCGAGGAGTTCGCGGCCGAGCTGGAGCGCTGCGGCGCCACCCTCGACTCGCACGCCGACCACCCCGGCGTACGCCTGTCCCTGGAAGTGCCCGTGTCGCGGCTGGAGAAGGCCCTGGGGCTGCTCGCGGACGCCCTGCGGGCCCCCGCGTTCGACGACGGCGAGATCGAGCGTCTGGTGGCCAACCGGCTCGACGAGATCCCGCACGAGACGGCCAACCCGGGCCGGCGGGCCGCCAAGGAGCTCTCCCGGCAGCTGTTCCCGGCCACGTCACGCATGTCGCGGCCCCGCCAGGGCACCGAGGAGACCGTGGAGGGCATCGACTCCGCGGCCGTGCGGGCCTTCTACGAGCGGCACGTGCGCCCCGCGACGGCCACCGCCGTGGTCGTCGGCGACCTCACCGGGGTCGACCTCGGCACGCTGCTCGGGGAGACCCTGGGCGCCTGGACCGGCTCCCCGGCCAAGCCCAGCGTCGTACCGGCGGTGAGCGCCGACGACACCGGGCGCGTGATCATCGTGGACCGTCCCGGCTCCGTGCAGACCCAGTTGCTCATCGGCCGGGTGGGCGCCGACCGGCACGACCGGGTGTGGCCGGCCCAGGTGCTCGGCACCTACTGCCTCGGTGGCACCCTCACCTCCCGCCTGGACCGCGTCCTGCGGGAGGAGAAGGGCTACACCTACGGCGTGCGCGCGTTCGGCCAGGTGCTGCGCTCCGGCCCGGACGGCTCGGGCACGGCGATGCTGGCCATCAGCGGCTCCGTCGACACGCCCAACACCGGTCCGGCGCTCGACGACCTGTGGACGGTGCTGCGGACCCTCGCCGCCGAGGGGCTGACCGACGCCGAGCGCGATGTCGCCGTGCAGAACCTCGTCGGGGTCGCCCCCCTCAAGTTCGAGACGGCCGCCGCCGTGGCGGGCACGCTGGCCGACCAGGTCGAGCAGTACCTGCCGGACGACTACCAGTCGACGCTGTACCGCCAACTCGCCGCCACGGGCACGGTGGAGGCCACCGCGGCCGTCGTGAACGCCTTCCCGGTGGACCGCCTCGTGACCGTCCTCGTCGGGGACGCCGCGCAGATCGAGGCGCCGGTCAGGGCCCTCGGAATCGGCGAAGTCACCGTCGTACCGGCCGAGTAGGAAACGGGCAGAAGGACACGCACGAGTGAGGCCCTGGTGACGGAAGAGTCACCAGGGCCCACGTTTGTCCGTTTGATGGCGGAGGTTGCGTGTCTGACCTGTGGCGTAGCTAACAAATCCTGTGATCCGTTTGTTATTTCGAAGACGGCCCACTTAGCGTCAGTCCGGCTGTTCGTCAGATGTTCGCCGCAGCCGCGGCACCGGACAGTCATCGCCGAGTCCCCGAGGCGCGAGCCTGGGGAGCCGGGGACCCACCGAAGTCCCTGGGGTGAATCGGGTGCCCTTCGCGAGCGACGCGAAACGGGGGGCAGCCGTAGGAGACCTTCCTGCTCCGAACCCGTCAGCTAACCCGGTAGGCGAGAAGGAAGGAAAGGACCAGCCACTTCATGGCGTTCACCCGCGCCCCTGGGAAGCACCGCCGTCCCGGCCGTGTGCAGCGCACGACCACGAGGAACGTGGGCGTCGCCGCTCTCACCACCACCGGTGTCATCGGCACCCTGGCCGGCCCCGCGCTCGCCGCGGAGGAGCCCGCCGTCGAGCAGACCGGCCTGAACCAGGTCATCGTCCTCGGTGACACGGTCGCCGACCAGGTCGACGCACAGGCCGCCGCCCAGCAGCAGGCCGCCGAGGTGGCCGAGGTCAAGAAGAAGGCGCAGGAGGAGGCCCGCAAGGCCGCCGCCGAGAAGGCCGAGCAGGAACGTGCCGCCGCCAAGGAGCGCGAGGAGATCAAGGCCCGCGCCGCCCGCGCGGCCGAGCGCGAGCGCCTCAACACCTATGTCTCGCCCATCAGCGGCTCCTACATCTCCACCGGCTACAAAACCGGCGGCGCCGTCTGGTCCTCCGGCAGCCACACCGGCGTCGACTTCCACGCCGCCACCGGCACGGCCGTCCTGGCGGTCGGCTCCGGCACCGTCGTGGAGGCGGGCTGGGGCGGCGCGTACGGCAACAACATCGTCATCCGCATGACCGACGGCACGTACACCCAGTACGGCCACCTGTCGTCCATCGGCGTCTCCGTCGGCCAGACGGTCACCCCCGGCCAGCAGATCGGCCTCTCCGGGGCGACCGGCAACGTCACCGGCCCGCACCTGCACTTCGAGGCCCGCACGACGGCCGAGTACGGCTCGGACATCGACCCCGTCTCCTACCTGCGCTCGCACGGTGTGAACGTCTGACAGCTCGCTCCACGCTTCCGAAAGCCCCGGCTCATCGAGCCGGGGCTTTCCGCGTCGTGCGAACCTCTTGCGGCGCACCTCCTGTCCAAAAAATATCCCTGGATTCCGGCCCGCCATCGGAAATTCGGTCCCGCTGCAATAGAGTCACTGGAACACACGTCAATCATCGACGTTTCACGGGGATTAAGGCGGAGGTCGGTCATGCGTATTCCGGCGCATTCGGTATGCACGGCGATCCGAGACGACATCGTCGCGGGTGTCTACGAGCGCGGCGGCCGCCTCACCGAGGAACTGCTCGCCCGCCGGTACGGCGTCAGTCGGGTCCCCGTGCGCGAGGCGCTGCGCACGCTGGAGGCCGAGGGCTTCGTGGTGACCCGGCGCCACGCGGGCGCGTGCGTCGCCGAGCCGACCGAGCAGGAGGCCGCCGACCTGCTGGAGATGCGCATGCTGCTGGAGCCGCTGGGCGCCGCAAGGGCCGCCCAGCGACGCACGGAGGCGCACCTCAAGGTGTTGCGCGGCCTCGTCAGGCTGGGCCAGGAGCGGGCCAGGAGGGGCACCAGCGAGGATCTGCGCTCCCTGGGCGGCTGGTTCCACGAGACGCTCGCACAGGCGTCCGGCAGCCCCGCCCTGACCTCGACACTCGCCCAGCTGCGGCACAAGATCGCCTGGATGTACGCGGTCGAGGCGCCCGCCGACCCGGTGGAGTCCTGGGCGGAGCACGGCGGCATCGTGGACGCCGTCGCGCGCGGGGACAGCGACCGGGCTCGCACCATCACGTCACTGCACACCGAGCGGGCCACCGCCGCGCACCGGTTCCGATTTCCGGGCGGGGCCGGCGGGACCGATCGGCCGGACCGTGTGAGGACTTCGCAACACCCCGTAAACACGCCGAGCCTGCGGCATTAACACGGAAGCCGTATACAAAGGGACAGGAATTCTGCGGGGCATTATTTCTGCTGCCCGAGAACGGAAAAAGAACGAAAAGGCGAAGGGCCCGCCCGATAAATCGGACGAGCCCTCGACATGTGTACGGCCGGCCTTTCGGGCCTTTTCGTTCCCGTCGGCCGGTCACCCGGTGGTTCAGACCGTCTCGGGGAGTTCCTCCAGCCCCTCGGCCACGAGCTTCGCCAGACGGTCGAGCGCGGCGTCCGCGCCCTCGGCCTCGGAGGCGAGCACGATCTCCTCGCCGCCCTGGGCGCCGAGGCCCAGGACCGCCAGCATGGAGGCCGCGTTGACGGGGTTCCCGTCGGCCTTGGCGATCGTCACGGGGATACCGGAGGCCGTGGTGGCCCGGACGAAGATGGATGCGGGTCGGGCGTGGAGGCCCTCGGCCCAGCCGACGTTGACGCGGCGCTCAGCCATGTGATGCTGCCCTTCGGATGTCTCGGGTGGTGCAGAGTGGTCTAGACCGGGTTGTCTAGACCAGTTTCCCATATGGCGCGACGGAGCGGAACGGGCCCACGGCCTGGCCACGAACCGGCTCTCGCGCTTCTGTTGTGCTTCCCCAGACTGCCCCGCGCCGTAGCCGGACGCGAGCCGTACTCTGGGGCCCATGCAGACCTCGTCGGACCGGCACGAGTACCCCGCCCACTGGGAGGCCGACGTGGTGCTGCGCGACGGCGGCACCGCACGCATCAGGCCCATCACCGTCGATGACGCCGAGCGTCTGGTCAGCTTCTACGAGCAGGTCTCGGACGAGTCGAAGTACTACCGCTTCTTCGCGCCGTACCCTCGCCTGTCCGCCAAGGACGTCCACCGCTTCACTCACCACGACTTCGTGGACCGGGTGGGGCTCGCCGCCACGGTCGGCGGCGAGTTCATCGCCACCGTACGCTACGACCGCATCGGCGCCGACGGAATGCCCGCGTCCGCCCCCGCCGACGAGGCGGAGGTCGCCTTCCTCGTCCAGGACGCCCACCAGGGCCGCGGCGTCGCCTCCGCCCTCCTCGAACACATCGCCGCGGTCGCCCGCGAGCGCGGCATCAGACGTTTCGCCGCCGAGGTGCTTCCCGCCAACAGCAAGATGATCAAGGTGTTCACCGACGCCGGGTACCAGCAGAGGCGCAGCTTCGAGGACGGCGTCGTCCGCCTGGAGTTCGGTCTGGAGCCCACCGACCGCTCCCTCGCCGTGCAGCGCGCCCGGGAGCAGCGCGCCGAGGCCAGATCGGTCCAGCGCCTGCTCGCCCCCGGCTCGGTCGCCGTCATCGGCGCCGGGCGCACGCCGGGGGGAGTGGGCCGCAGCGTCCTCGCGAACCTCCGGGCCGCGGGTTTCACCGGGCGGCTGTACGCGGTGAACAGAGCCCTCGCCGAGGACGACAAGGACATCGACGGGGTGCCCGCCCACCGGTCCGTCACCGACATCGAGGGTCCCGTCGACCTCGCGGTCGTCGCCGTCCCCGCCGCACACGTCCCCGAGGTCGTCGCCGAGTGCGGTGAACACGGCGTGCAGGGGCTCGTCGTCCTCTCCGCCGGGTACGCCGAGAGCGGCCCCGACGGGCGCGAGCGCCAGCGCGAACTGGTGCGCCAGGCACGCACCTACGGCATGCGCATCATCGGACCCAACGCCTTCGGGATCATCAACACGGCCCCGGAAGTACGGCTCAACGCCTCGCTCGCCCCCGAGGCGCCGCGCTCCGGGCGCATCGGCCTCTTCGCCCAGTCCGGCGCCATCGGGATCGCGCTGCTGTCCCGGCTGCACCGGCGCGGGGGAGGGGTCACCGGTGTGACGGGCGTCTCCACGTTCGTGTCGTCCGGCAACCGCGCGGACGTCTCCGGGAACGACGTCCTGCAGTACTGGTACGAGGACCCGGACACCGATGTCGTCCTCATGTACCTGGAGTCCATCGGCAACCCGCGCAAGTTCACCCGTCTCGCCCGGCGCACGGCGGCGGTGAAGCCGCTCGTGGTGGTGCAGGGGGCACGCCACGGCTCCGCGCCCCAGGGACACGCCGTCCGCGCCACCGAACTGCCGCACACCACCGTGTCCGCGCTGCTGCGGCAGGCCGGGGTGATCCGGGTCGACACGATCACCGAACTGGTCGACGCGGGGCTGCTGCTGGCCCGGCAGCCGCTGCCGGCGGGGCCCCGGGTGGCGATCCTCGGGAACTCCGAGTCGCTGGCGATGCTCACGTACGACGCGTGCCTCTCCGAGGGCCTGCGGCCGCTCCCGCCGCTGGACCTGACGACCGGGGCCGGCGCACGGGACTTCCACGCGGCGCTGGCGCGGGCGCTCGCCGACGACGCGTGCGACGCGGTGGTGGTGACGGCGATACCGGCCCTGGGGGAGACGTCACCGGGGGACGCGGCCCTGGCCGAGGCGCTGCGCTCGGCCGCCGCCGGGAACCCCTCGAAGCCGGTGCTCGTCGTCCATGTCGAGCTGGGCGGGCTGGCCGAGGCATTGTCGGCCGCGGCCAGTACGGCACCGAAGGCCGGCGACCGGGTGCCCGGCACCGAGGGCCCCGCCCCCCTGCCGCGCGAGCTGCCGGCACCCGCCGAGCTCCGGGCGACGCCGGAGGTGGGTGGGACGACGGGCGCCGTGACCGAGCCTCCCTCCCGGCTCATCCCCGCCTACCCGGCCGCCGAGCGGGCCGTCCGCGCGCTCTCCGAGGCCGTCCACTACGCGCAGTGGCGGCGGGAGACGGCGGAGCCGGGACGGGTGCCCGCGTACGAGGACATCGACGAGAAGGGGGCGGCCGAGCGGATCGACGCGCTGCTGTCCACGGGCGAGGGGCTCACGCTCGGCGCCGAGGAGGCGGGCGCGCTGCTCGGGCGCTACGGCATCCGCCTGCGGCAGGCCCGGCCCGCCCCCACCCCCGACGAGGCGGCCCGGGCGGCGGCGGCCATCGGCTACCCCGTCGCGCTCAAGACGACCGCCCCGCACCTGCGGCACCGGGCCGACCTCGGCGGCGTCCGGCTCGACCTGGCGGACGAGGAGCAGCTGCGCCGGGCGTACACGGAGCTGACGGAGCTGTTCGGAAGCCCCGGGGAACTGCGTCCGGTCGTGCAGGGGATGGCCCCGCGCGGGGTCGACACGATCGTCCGGACGGTGGTGGACCCGGCGGCCGGCGCCGTGCTCTCGTTCGGGCTCGCGGGGCCCGCCTCGCAGCTGCTCGGCGACATGGCGCACCGCCTGATTCCGGCCACCGAGCGGGACGCGGCCTCACTGGTCCGGTCGATCAGGACGGCGCCGCTCCTCTTCGGCTGGCGGGGCTCCGCCCCCGTCGACACGGACGCGCTGGAGGAACTGCTGCTGCGCGTCTCGCGGCTGGTCGACGATCACCCCGAGGTCGTGGCGGTCTCCCTCGAACCCGTCGTCGTCGCCCCGCACGGCCTGAGCGTCCTCGGCGCCACCGTGCGCCTCGCCCGCCCGCCCCTGCGCGACGACCTCGGCCCGAGGACGCTGCCGGTCTACTGAGGGACGCGCGCCGCAGGCGCACCGGGGACGACCCACGCCCCGGCCCCTTGCACGACGCCCCGCGGCCCCATCCCGCGCGCGGGCACGCGGCTCACCGTTGCGACGGCGCGCGGACCGCGTACGGGCGGCGCGCGGCTGCCCGCATTGATCCGTCCACGACAGAACGGAGACGGCAGAGCGGTCCCTCGCAGTCAGTGCGCCACCGTAGGATGGACATCATGGCCAAGACCAGTACGACGACCCAGGGGCTGCGTGCGGCGATCGAGCGCAGCGGCTACTACCCGGCCCTCGTGGCCGAGGCGGTGGAGGCCGCTGTCGGCGGCGAGGCCATCAAGTCGTACCTGGTCCACCAGGAGACGACGTTCGACGCGAACGAGGTGCGGCGGCATGTCACCGTCCTCGTCCTCACGGCCAACCGCTTCATCGTGAGCCACACCGACGAGCAGGCCGCGGACACCACCTCACCGACCCCGTACGCCACGACCTCGACGGAGTCGGTGAAGATCGGCCGGATCTCGTCGGTCGTGCTCAGCCGCGTCGTCGCCAACCCCGAGTCGTACACGCCGGGCACCCTGCCCCGCGAGGTCGTCCTGACCATCGGCTGGGGTGCCGTCTCCCGCATCGACCTGGAGCCCGCCGCCTGCGGCGACCCCAACTGCGAGGCGGACCACGGCTACACGGGCAGCTCGACGGCGGACGACCTCAGCCTGCGGGTCAGCGAGGCCGGCGACGGCCCGGAGACCGTACGCCAGGCCCTCGCCTTCGCGCAGTCCCTCTCCGAGGCGACCGCGGACACCGCCCGCTGATGGCGCTGCCCACCTGGGACGACCCGGAACCCCTCGCCCTCGGCTCCGCCCCCGTCCCCGAGTACGGGGCCGGCTCGCTCGCCGATCTCCTGCCCACCCTGGCGGCGGGCATGGGGGTTCCCGGTACGACCGCGTCGATACCGGAGCTGACCGCGGCCGACCGGGTCTGTGTGTTCCTCGTCGACGGCCTGGGCTGGGAGCAGCTGAGGGCGCACCCCGACGAGGCGCCCTACATGACCGCGCTGCTGGCGTCCTCGCGCGGTGGCACCGGCCGCCCCCTCACCGCGGGATACCCCGCCACCACCGCGACCTCCCTCGCCTCCGTGGGCACCGGCCTGCCGCCGGGCGCGCACGGGCTGCCCGGCTACACGGTCCGCGACCCGCAGACCGACGGGCTGATGAACCAGCTCCGCTGGCAGCCGTGGACGGCGCCGAAGGTGTGGCAGCCGTACCCCACGGTCTTCCAGCTCGCCGACCGGGCGGGTGTGCACACCGCCCAGGTCACCTCCCCCGCCTTCCAGAACACCCCCCTCACCCAGATCGCGCTGAGCGGCGGAACCTTCCACGGCCGGCTCTCCGGCGACGACCGCATGGACGTGGCCGCGGAACAACTGGCCGCCGGGGACCGCGCGCTGATCTACACGTACTACTCCGAACTGGACGGCGCGGGACACCGCTTCGGCGTGGACTCGGACGCCTGGCGCGGCCAGCTCATGCACGTCGACCGGCTGGTCCAGCGCCTGGCCGAGCAGCTCCCGCCGCGCACCGCGCTGTACGTCACCGCCGACCACGGCATGCTCGACATCCCGTTCGACGAGCAGCACCGCATCGACTTCGACGAGGACTGGGAGCTGCGGGCCGGGGTCGCCCTGCTGGGCGGCGAGGGCCGGGCCCGCCATGTGTACGCCGTACCGGGGGCGGAGGCCGACGTCCTGACCTGCTGGCGCGAGGTGCTGGGCGAGCAGTTCTGGATCGCCTCGCGCGACGAGGCGATCGCGGCGGGCTGGTTCGGACCGCGGATCGACGACCGTGTGTACGCCCGCATCGGCGACGTGGTCGCGGCGGCACACGACGACGTCCTGATCACCGCCTCCGAACGGGAGCCCAAGGAGTCGGCGATGGTCGGCAACCACGGCTCGATGACCCCCGCGGAACAGCTGGTCCCGCTCCTCGAAGTACGCTCCTGACGCCCTGCCCGCCACCCGGCCCCGCCCGTCGCCGTCCATGCCGAAAGGTGCTCAACTCACCATGCCCGAGCTGGTGTTCTTCTCCGGAACCATGGACTGCGGGAAGTCGACGCTGGCCCTCCAGATAGAGCACAACCGTTCGGCGCGCGGCCTCCAGGGCATGATCTTCACGCGGGACGACCGTGCGGGCGAGGGCAAACTGTCGTCGCGGCTCGGCCTGGTCACCGACGCCGTGGAGGTCGAGGACGGGCAGGACCTCTACGCGTACCTCGTCGACCACCTCTCCCAGGGCCGTCGCGCGGACTACGTGATCGCGGACGAGGCCCAGTTCCTCGCCCCCGAGCAGATCGACCAACTCGCCCGCGTCGTGGACGACCTGAGCCTCGACGTGTACGCCTTCGGTATCACGACCGACTTCCGCTCCAAGCTCTTCCCCGGCTCCCAGCGCCTGGTGGAGCTGGCCGACCGCGTCGAGGTCCTCCAGGTGGAGGCCCTGTGCTGGTGCGGAGCCCGCGCGACCCACAACGCCCGCACCATAGGCGGTCAGATGGTCGTCGAGGGCGCCCAGGTGGTCGTCGGCGACGTCAACCAGCCCGACGACATCGGCTACGAGGTGCTCTGCCGCCGGCACCACCGCCGCCGGATGACGGCGGCCTCCGCGCACGCGAGCGCCCTCGCCCCGGACGTCCTCCCCGTCGAGACGGTCTGACGGGACCGGTGGGGGCCACCGCGGATCACCCGATCGGGCGACGGACGGAGCGGGCGGTTCAGCGCTGCGTGTGCACCACGGCGAACTTCGCGCCCTCCGGATCGGCCAGCGTGGCCACCGGACCGTGCGGGGTGTCGTGGGTGGGTTCGAGGACGCGCCCGCCGAGTTCGATGACACGGTTGGCGGCCTCGTCGGGGTCCGTCACCTCGAAGTAGGTCAGCCAGTGGGGACCCCGGTCCCGGGGGAGCGCGTCGCCGACACCGTGGATCCCGGCGACGGAGCGGCCCGCGACGCGCAGGGTGAGGTAGTCGTCGTCGGCCGAGACCACGGGCTCCTCCTCGTAACCGAACGTCGTCTCGTAGAACTTGGCGACCAGCGAGCTCTCGACGGTCAGCAGTTCGTCCCACGCCGGGGTGCCGGGGACTCCGCCGATGTCCGCGCCGAGGTGCTCCGCCGCCTGCCAGACGCCGAAGACGGCCCCCGCGGGATCGGAGGCGATCACCAGGCGGCCCGCCTCGCCGGCGTCCAGCGGACCCACGCCGACGGTGCCGCCGCAGTGCCGTACGGTCTCCGCGGTCCGGTCCGCGTCGTCCGAGGCGAAGTACGGCGTCCAGGCGACGGGGAGATGGCGGTCGGGCGGAAGCTGCCCGATGCCCGCCACCTGGCGCCCGTCGAGCAGGGCCCGCACGTACGGGCCGAGCTGCTGGGGACCGGGCTGGAACTCCCAGCCGAACAGCGCCCCGTAGAAGTCCTGGGTCGTGGCCATGCCGTGCACCATCAGGCTCACCCAGCAGGGCGTGCCCGGTGGATACGCGGCGCCGCTCAGGCCGGCCGACCCCCGTGCCTCGGTCATCGTCACTCTCTCCTCGGCCCCTCGCGGTGGCCGTGTCCGTCCGCCCTCGGTACGCGTGTACCGCGTCCGCGCGCGATCACGCCCCGTGCCGATGCTCGCACCACCCGTGGCGCCCCGGACCCGCGCCGCACCGCCGTGCGACGCGTACGTGCGCGAGGATGCCGGACGATCCGGTACCGGTCGCTGTCCGCGGCACGGCCGTGCGAGGTCCATCGGCTGTACGGCATGTGTCCGATCCCGTACACCCGGTGATCGGCATCGCCCGGCGGGCAGAGTAGCCGGACCCGGGCGACGCGGCCACCCCGTACGCGAGGATGGAGCCATGAACGCCATCATCTCCGCCGCCGACCTCGCCGGCGAACTGGCGGGCCCCCGTCCGCCGGTCCTCCTGGACGTCCGCTGGCAGTTGGGCGGCCCGAACCTGCGCCCCGAGTACGACAGGGCCCATATCCCGGGAGCCGTCTTCGTCGACCTGGACGCCGAGCTGGCCGGCCCGGCGGGCTCCGGCGGCCGGCACCCGCTCCCCGACACCGGCGCCTTCGGCGCGGCGATGCGGGCGGCCGGGGTCAGCGCCGACCGCCCCGTCGTCGTGTACGACGGCGGGCTCAACTGGGCCGCCGCGCGCGGGTGGTGGCTGCTCGGCTGGGCGGGGCACCCCTCGGTGCGGGTCCTGGACGGCGGTCTGGCGGCCTGGGAGGGCCCGCTGACGGCCGAGGTCCCGCGGCCCGCGCCCGGCACCTTCGAGCCCGTCCCCGGCGCGCTGCCGCTGCTCGACGCGGACGGTGCCGCCGAGCTGGCCCGCACCGGACTCCTCCTGGACGCCCGGGCCGCGGAGCGCTACCGCGGTGACGTGGAGCCCATCGACCCGGTCGGCGGCCACATCCCGGGTGCGGTGTCCGCCCCCACCTCGGAGAACGTGGCCGAGTCCGGCCGCTTCCGGTCCGCCGCCGAACTCGCCGACCGCTTCAAGGGACTCGGTGCGAGGCCCGACTCCGAGGTCGGCGTGTACTGCGGGTCCGGCGTCTCCGGGGCCCACGAGGTGCTGGCCCTGGCCGTCGCCGGCATCCCGGCGGCCCTGTACGTGGGCTCGTGGTCCGAGTGGTCCCGGGACGGGAGCCGGCCGGTCGCCACCGGCCCCGATCCCCGGTGAGCGGGCGCTGACGGAATGCCGAGGGGCCCGCGTCTGAACGACGCGGGCCCCTCACACGTATGAATAACCGATCCTGCATCAACAAAAAACACCATCGGACAGCGTCGGCGACGACGCGGACAGGACACCGCCGGAGACACAGACGAGGACACCGATCCGTGTGGACGACCGGGCTGCCCCCCACTGCCGTAGGCCCGCTACTCCTGCTTCTTGCGCCGCGTACCGAACACGATCTCGTCCCAGCTCGGCACCGCCGCGCGCCGGCCCGGGCGAACGCCGTCCGCCTCGGCCTGCCGGTCGGTGGCGCCGATGAGCCGGTCGCGGTGGCCGTTGACCGACCGCGGCATGAGGACGTCCGCGTACGCGGAACCGGCCGAGGCCGCGGGGGCCGCGGACTCCTCCTCCGCCACCTCCTCGACGGAAGAGACCTCCTCCTGCGGTTCGACGGAAGGCAGTTCGGGCACCACCAGGTCGCCCCGGTAGCTGGGGACGGCCTCCAGGATGCTGGTCAGCGAGTCGCGTTCGCTCACCAGCTCCTCGTCGGACTCGGGCGGCCCCGGCAGGGCGGGACGTTCCGCCTGGCGGTCCAGGGGGCGGTCACGGGGCAGCCGGGCGATCCTCGGCACGAACGGGAAGCTCGGCTCGGGCGTCCCGAGGTCGTCGGACTCGCCGATCAGCGAGCGCGCCTCGTCGTCGACGGCCTGGACGAGCCGTCTGGGCGGGTCGTACGTCCAGCTCGCCGAGTGCGGTTCGCCGGCGACGCAGTACACGAGCAGCACTTCCCAGGTGCCGTCGTCCCGGCGCCAGGAGTCCCACTGGACGGTGTCCTTCTCGGCGCCGCGCAGCAGCAGCCGCTCCTGGACGGCCTCGCCGAGCTGGGGTCCGGCCGCGTTCTCGCCGGGACGGCGGACCGGGGTCTTGCGGGCCCGCTCGGCCATGAAGGCGCGCTCGGCGAGGACCGGGCCCTCGAACCGACGCACCCGGTCGACGGGGATGCCGGCGAGCTGGGCGACCTCCTCGGCCGTGGCACCCGCGCGTATCCGCGCCTGGATGTCACGGGGGCGGAGATGGCTCTCCACCTCGATCTCGATCTGACCGAGGCGTGGACGGTCGCCGCGCACGGCGGCACGCAGCCGCTCGTCGATCGGCAGCGTGTACTCCGTGGAATCGGCAGCCTTCAGCACCAGCCGTGTGCCGTCATTGGAGACGGCCACGACACGCAGTTCGGGCATGGGGACCTCCCGGGTGGTGCCTGCCGACGTCACGTGCGTCGCTGCTTCCGCTAGTCGAGTGTGGCCTGCCCGGGTGCAGCCTGCCACAACCTTGCCGAGTTGCCCGGCGTGTCGGGCGTGGGCCCGGGACCGCCGTTATGGCACGGTTATCAATTCGCAACGCTAAGTGACGAACCTCATCACCCTGTGCAACGATCCCCCTCCCGGCGGTCCTTGGAGGCCCCGGACACCCTGGCGGGAGTCCGGACCCAGGGCTCGCAACAGTACTCCATTCGGGCCACTTGCGTGGATCGGCACGCCGCCCAACTTCTCATGGGTGACGTCAATCGGTCGTGGGAACAGACCTTTTCGTGACCTCGGGAGGGACGCGCTTCACACGATCACCGAAACCCCGACCGGCTAGGCGCCCAGCACCCGGCGCAAGTAGTCGTTCTGGAAGCGCCGTTCGGGGTCGAGCCGGTCACGCAGCGCGGTGAACTCGCCGAACCGGGGATAGACCTTGGCGAAGTAGTCCGTGTCGCGGGTGTGCACCTTGCCCCAGTGCGGGCGCCCCTCGTGCGCGGTGAAGATCCGCTCGGCGGCGGTGAAGTACGCCTGATAGGGCGTGCCCTTGAACATGTGGACGGCGACGTAGGCACTCTCCCGGCCGGAGGCGGTGGAGAGCGTGATGTCGTCGGCCGGGGCGGTACGCACCTCGACGGGGAAGCTGACGCGCAGCTTCGAACGGTCGACCATCGCCTTGAGTTCACGCAGCGTGTCCACCAGGGCCTCGCGCGGCACGGCGAACTCCATCTCCACGAACCGCACCCGGCGCGGGGAGGTGAAGACCTTGTAGGGGATGTCGGTGTAGGTCCGTGCGGACAGGGCGCGGCTGGAGATCTGCGCGATCGTCGGGATGGTGGCGGGGACCGCCTGGCCCACCCAGTTGGCCACCTGGAAGACGCCGTTGGAGAGGAACTCGTCCTCGAACCAGCTGTTCAACTGTGGTACGGGCTTCTCGGGGCCCGCGCTGCGGTTGTTGCGCTTGGTGTTGGTGTTGCCGGTGTGCGGGAACCAGTAGAACTCGAAGTGCTCGTTCTCGGCGTGCAGTTCGTCGAACTCGGCCAGCACCTTCTCGAACGGCATCGGCTCCTCGCGCGCCGTGAGCAGGAAGATCGGCTCCACGGCGAAGGTGATCGCGGTGACGATGCCGAGTGCGCCGATGCCGACACGGGCGGCGGCGAACACGTCGGGGTTCTCGGTCGGGGAGCAGGTGAGGACCGAGCCGTCCGCGGTGACCAGTTCGAGTCCCCGGATCTGGGCGGCGATCGAGGCCGAGTCCCGGCCCGTGCCGTGCGTTCCGGTGCTGGTCGCGCCGGAGACCGTCTGCTCCATGATGTCGCCCATGTTCGTGAGCGACAGCCCCTCGCGCGCGAGGGCCATGTTGAGCCGCTTGAGCGGGGTGCCGGCGGCGACCGTGACGGTCATGGCCTCACGGTCGATCTTCCGTATGCCCGTCAGCAGTTGGGGGCGGATCAGCACACCGTCGGTCGCGGCGGCGGCCGTGAACGAGTGGCCCGTGCCGACGGCCTTCACCCGCAGGTCGTCCTCGGCGGCCCGCCGTACGGCCGCGGAGAGTTCCTCGACCGTGGCGGGAGTGACCTCCCGCACGGGCCGGGCGGTGACGTTCCCCGCCCAGTTACGCCACGTGCCGCTCTTGCCGATCACTGTGGTGCTCATGGGGCCCTCCCCGCCTAGGAGCCGGCCTGCGCAGCCGGCGGTACCCGAGGAAACCCACCGCGACCGCGACGGCCCCGGACGCCGCCGGAACCACGTACCCCGCCTTCGCCCCGGCTGCGTCGATCACCCAGCCGGAGACCGAGGAGCCGAGCGCGACCCCGACCGCGAGCCCGGTGCCCACCCAGGTCATGCCCTCGGTCAGTTGCGTGCGTGGTACGTGCTCCTCGATCAGGGACATCGTCGTGATCATCGTGGGTGCGATGGACAGTCCGGCGACGAAGAGCGCCACGGCCAGGAACGGCAAGTTTCCGACCAGTAGGAGGGGGATCATACTCACGGCCATGGCGCACACGCCCAGCAGCCACCGTCGTTCCGCCGCCCCGCCGAAGCGCAACAGCCCGAAGACGATGCCCGCGGCGCAGGAACCGGCCGCGTACAGGGCCAGGACGACGCTCGCGGCGGCCTTGTGGCCCCGCTCCTCGGCGAAGGCCACGGTGACCACGTCGACCGCCCCGAAGATCGCTCCGGTGGCCACGAAGGTGGCCACCAGGACCTGCAGTCCGGGCGAGCGCAGCGCCGAACGGCCCTTGTCGTGCCGCTCGCGCGGATGCGGCGCCGGCTCGGTCGCCCGCTGGGCGGTGAGCCAGAAGACGCCGGTCGCGAGGAAGCAGGCGGCGAGCAGCGGTCCCGCCTCCGGGAACCACGCGGTGGACAGCCCGATGGAGATGATCGGCCCGAAGATGAAGCACACCTCGTCCACGACCGACTCGAAGGAGTAGGCGGTGTGCAGCTGCGGGGTGTCCCGGTACAGGGCCGCCCACCGCGCCCGGGTCATGGCGCCGAGGCTCGGCACACAGCCGATGCCGGCCGAGCAGACGTAGAGCACCCAGTCCGGCCAGGAGTAGTGCGCGGCGAACAGCAGCGCGGCCGACGCGGTCAGCGCGACGAGGGTCGCCGGGCGCAGCACCCGCCGCTGTCCGTACTGGTCCACCAGCCGCGAGATCTGCGGGCCGAGCACGGCGGCGGACAGCGCGATGGTCGCCGACAGTGCGCCGGCCAGGCCGTACCGTCCGGTGAGCTGGGAGATCATCGTGACCACGCCGATGCCCATCATGGACAGCGGCATCCGCCCGAGAAGACCCGCGGCGGTGAAGCCCTTGGTGCCGGGGGCGGCGAAAAGGGCGGTGTAGGGGCTGGGCACGGGGTCTCCGGTCGGTCCGGTAGGCGGAGGAGAGGCGTCCTCGTAAGGCGTGACTGCGGTTTATACAGCTTACGGGTGAGGTCCCCTAAGTCACTCCCGGGTGTGGGCCGGGATCCCGGCCGTCGGCGCCGGGTGGCAGGATCGAAGACATGCCACACGCGCACGACGCCACCCCCTACGACGCCCTGCTCCTGCTCTCGTTCGGCGGCCCGGAGGGCCCGGACGACGTGGTCCCGTTCCTGGAGAACGTGACACGGGGGCGCGGCATCCCCAAGGAACGCCTCAAGGAAGTCGGGCAGCACTACTTCCTGTTCGGCGGGGTCAGCCCCATCAACGACCAGAACCGCGCCCTGCTCGACGCCCTCCGCAAGGACTTCGCCGAGCACGGGCTTGACCTGCCGGTCTACTGGGGCAACCGCAACTGGGCGCCCTACCTGACCGACACGCTGCGTGAGATGGTCGCCGACGGCCGCCGCCGCGTCCTGGTCCTCACCACCAGCGCGTACGCCTCGTACTCGGGCTGCCGCCAGTACCGCGAGAACCTCGCCGACTCGCTCGCCGCCCTGGAGGCCGAGGGCCTTCAGCCGCCGAGGATCGACAAGATCCGGCACTACTTCAACCACCCGGGCTTCCTGGAGCCCATGATCGACGGCGTCCTGCGGTCGCTCGAAGACCTCCCCGAGGACGTGCGCGACGGCGCGCACCTCGCCTTCTGCACGCACTCCATCCCGAACGCCTCGGCGGACACCTCCGGCCCGGCCGAGGACCACGGGGACGGCGGTGCCTACGTCGCCGAGCACCTGGACGTCTCGCGGCTCGTCGTCGACGCCGTGCGCGAGCGGACCGGCGTGGAGCACCCCTGGCAGCTCGTCTACCAGTCCCGCTCCGGCGCCCCGCACATCCCGTGGCTGGAGCCCGACATCTGCGACCACCTGGAGGAGCGGCACGCGTCCGGGGCCCCGGCCGTCGTGATGGCACCCATCGGGTTCGTCTCGGACCACATGGAGGTCCTGTACGACCTCGACACCGAGGCCATGGCCAAGGGCGGGGAACTGGGGCTGCCGGTCCGCCGCTCCGCCACGGTGGGCGCCGATCCGCGGTTCGCCGCCGCGATCCGGGACCTCGTCCTGGAGCGGGCGGCGGTCGAGCGCGGCGAGGACGCGGTCACCCCCTGCGCCCTCGGCGCGCTCGGCGCGAGCCACAACCTGTGCCCGGTCGGCTGCTGCCCGGCCCGCGCCCCCAGGCCCGCAGCCGCGGGCGCCGACAGCCCGTACGCGTGAGGAGCACCGTGACCGACCAGTCAGAGCACCCCGACGGCCTGCGGGCCGAACTGCTGGAGACCGCCCTGGAGGCGGCCCGCCGCGCGGGAACCTTCCTGCGCGACGGCCGCCCCGCCGACCTGGGCGTCGCCGCCACCAAGTCCAGCGCGGTCGACGTCGTCACCGAGATGGACATCGCCTCCGAGAAGCTGATCACCGCCCTGCTGGCCGAGCGCAGGCCGCACGACGGCGTGCTCGGCGAGGAGGGCGCCAGCGTCGAGGGCACCAGCGGTGTCCAGTGGGTGATCGACCCCATCGACGGCACCGTCAACTACCTCTACGGGCTGCCCAGTTGGGCGGTGTCCATCGCGGCCCGGGTGGACGGCGAGACGGTCGTGGGCGTGGTCCACGCCCCGGAGCGCGGCGAGACCTTCCGGGCCGTCCTCGGTGCGGGCGCGTACCTGAACGACCGTCCCGTGCGCGTGCGCCCCGCCCCGGAACTGGGACTGGCCCTCCTCGGCACCGGCTTCGGCTACCGCGCCGAACGGCGGGCCCGGCAGGCCGACGTGCTGCGTGAGCTGATCCCGTACGTGCGGGACATCCGGCGCGGCGGGTCGGCCGCGATCGACCTGTGCGACGTGGCCGCGGGCCGCCTGGACGCCTACTACGAGCGCGGCCTCAACCCCTGGGACTACGCGGCGGGCGACCTCATCGCCCGGGAGGCGGGCGCCCTGACCGGTGGCCGCCCCTCAGAGCCCCTCTCACCCGAGCTGACCGTCGCCGCCCCACCCGGCCTCTTCGAGGTCCTCCAGACCCGCCTGGAGGACCTCGGCGCCTGGCACGACTGAGCGGACGCGCGAAAAAGCGGCGGGCCCCCGGCCTGGATCTGGCGGGGGCCCGCCGTGGTGCGTGTGGGCTGGGCAGTGGGCCGGGAGAACGGACGCCTAGGCGCCGACCTCCACGCCGTGATCGGCGGCGAGGCGGCGCAGGTCGTCGAGCTCGCCCTGCTCCACCTCGGCGAGGAAGTCGTCGCCCTCGTCGCGAGCCCTGGTCAGGTCGGACTCGGCCGTCCTTATGCGCTGCAGAAGTCCTGCGGTGAATGCGTCCATGCTGCGCCCCCTCGTCCTGGGTCGTGGGTCGGTGGCACGGGGGTGTGCCGTTCGGAAGGGGCGATCACATCTCCTGTGGGTGCCCGGCGCTGCCCTGGCCGGGCGGCGACGGTGCCGGACACACACGCCCGCTCTGCGGAGAAGCGGATTGCCGCGTACCGCATGGTGGTGCGGCACAAGCGGAGCGTGATCGCGGGGTGTAAAGCCGTCCTCCCCCCGGTCCCTCCGACGGAAACCTCAACCGAACGAAAAAATCCCGTCCTCCCGGCCGTCGGCCCGCGGCCTTCCTGCCCGGTGGGCGCCTTACCGCCGACTTACGGCTGAAAAAGGCAGGATGGAGTTCACACACCCGAGCACACCCCGCCCGTGGGCGCCTTCGGCGCGCTACGCGGGTGGACACAGGAAGGACAAGCGACGTGCGCGTACTCGTCGTCGAGGACGAGCAGCTGCTCGCCGATGCGGTGGCCACCGGACTGCGCCGGGAGGCCATGGCCGTCGACGTCGTGTACGACGGTGCGGCCGCCCTGGAACGCATCGGCGTCAACGACTACGACGTGGTCGTCCTCGACCGCGACCTCCCCCTCGTCCACGGCGACGACGTCTGCCGCAAGATCGTCGAGCTGGGCCTGCCCACGCGCGTGCTGATGCTGACCGCGTCCGGCGACGTCAGCGACCGCGTCGAGGGCCTGGAGATCGGCGCCGACGACTATCTGCCCAAGCCGTTCGCCTTCAGCGAGCTCATCGCACGCGTACGGGCCCTCGGCCGGCGGACGAGCGTGCCGCTGCCGCCGGTCCTGGAGCGGGCCGGGATCAAGCTGGACCCCAACCGCCGCGAGGTCTTCCGCGACGGCAAGGAGGTCCAGCTCGCACCGAAGGAGTTCGCGGTGCTGGAGGTGCTGATGCGCAGCGAGGGCGCCGTCGTCTCGGCCGAGCAGCTCCTGGAGAAGGCCTGGGACGAGAACACCGACCCGTTCACCAACGTCGTGCGCGTGACGGTCATGACGCTGCGCCGCAAGCTGGGCGAACCCCCGGTCATCGTCACCGTGCCCGGCTCCGGCTACCGGATCTGATCCGCCGTGGCCCCCACCCCCGCGCCGCCCCACGCGCCCCCGAAGCCCACCTGGGACCCCCGGCGGGCGCAGAATCCGCTGCCCTGGCTGCGCCCGACCATCCGGATACGGCTCACGCTGCTGTACGGCGGCATGTTCCTGATCGCCGGGATCCTGCTGCTGTCGATCATCTACCTGCTGGCCGCCCAGGCCGTGAGCACCGGCAACACCCCGGTGTTCAAGATCGAGGGCGGTACGAACATCAGCGTCTCCAGCGCCCTGTGTCCCACGGTCGACGCCAACACGGCCCCGACCAATCTCAAGCTCGACGACTTCAACGCGGCGATCTCCGCCTGCATCGACGACCAGCGCCAGAAGGCCCTGGACACCCTGCTCAGCCGTTCCCTGCTGGCCCTGCTCGGGCTCGCCGTGATCGCGTTCGCGTTCGGGTACGCGATGGCGGGCCGGGTGCTCGCGCCGCTCGGCCGGATCACCCGCACGGCGCGCGCGGTGGCCGGCTCGGACCTGTCCCGCCGTATCGAACTGGACGGTCCGGACGACGAGCTGAAGGAGCTGGCGGACACCTTCGACGAGATGCTGGACCGGCTCCAGCGGGCCTTCACCGCACAGCAGCGGTTCGTCGGGAACGCCTCGCACGAGCTGCGGACACCGCTCGCGATCAACCGCACCCTGCTGGAGGTGCACCTCTCCGATCCGGGCGCGCCGACCGAGCTGCAGCAACTGGGCAAGACGCTGCTGGCCACCAACGAGCGCAGCGAGCAGCTCGTCGAGGGTCTGCTGCTGCTCGCCCGCAGCGACAACCAGATCGTCGAGCGCAAGCCCGTGGACCTGGCCGAGGTCGCCTCCCGGGCCATCGACCAGGTGCGCTCCGAGGCGGACGCCAAGAAGGTCGAGATCCGCGGCGAGTGGGCACCCGCGGTCGTCCAGGGCAACGGCGTCCTGCTGGAGCGGATCGCCCTGAACCTCGTACAGAACGCCGTCCGGTACAACGTGCCGGGGCCGGGCGGCTGGGTCGAGGTCACCACGGAGCTGCAGCACGGGCAGGCGGTCCTGGTGGTCACGAACACCGGGCCCGTGGTCCCGGCGTACGAGATCGACAATCTTTTCGAGCCGTTCCGGCGGCTGCGTACGGAGCGCACGGGCAGTGACAAGGGCGTGGGCCTCGGCCTGTCGATCGTCCGGTCCGTGGCCCGCGCGCACGGCGGCCACATCGCCGCCCGGCCACGTGAGGGAGGCGGACTCGTGATGCGCGTGACCCTGCCCATCTGAGAAAATGACCCCGGTTTCCAGGACGTGTTCGCTTTACGCGGAATTTTCGGGGTACCTGATCGATTCGGTCGTGCACGACCGATGTGTGATCGATCACATGGGCGAATTTCCAGCCATCTACCGAGCGTGATCATGTGGCCTTCGGAAAGCCGGGATAATCCGGGTTTTCGGGGGTTGAGATCACGGGAAGTACATGCTGAAGCGCCTTTGATATGCAGCCTCAGGACCGTGTACGGTCCCGTTCGCCATCCAAGCCGATCACTCTTGAGGAGTTCGGTTGGGTGTCGATTGAGTAACAGACCTTGATGTGAGGCAAAATCTCCGCCTCAGGTCGGGCACAAGTCCGGCCTCTCACGCGTTACGTGCGCTGGAGACACCGCAGACACCCAGAGGGGGAGAGCGCGACATGGCAACGGATTACGACACCCCACGCAAGACCGACGACGACGTCGACTCGGACAGCCTGGAAGAACTCAAGGCTCGCCGGAACGACAAGTCGACGTCCGCCGTGGATGTAGATGAGTTCGAGGCGGCAGAAGGCCTGGAACTGCCCGGGGCCGACCTCTCGAACGAGGAGCTGGCCGTCCGGGTGCTGCCCAAGCAGCAGGACGAGTTCACCTGCATGAGCTGCTTCCTGGTGCACCACCGCAGCCAGCTGGCCCGCGAGAAGAACGGTCAGCCGATCTGCCGCGACTGCGACTGAGGCAGGGTCGGCCGTGACTGGCTCGACCCCTCCTTGGAAGCGCCGCTCCCGCAAGGGGGCGGACCCGGGGCCGTACGACGGCTCCGACGGCGTGCGTGACGACGAGCGGGGCTCCTCCGACCAGGGAGCGGCCTCGCTCGAACGTGCGTCCGACATGGCGTCGGGGGGCGCCACGGATGAGCAGGGACACCTGCCCGTGCCGGTGGACGCTCCGGCGCCGGTCGCCACCCGGCGCGCGGCCGTCGTCCGCCAAGGGCTGAAACAGGGCCTCAAGGTCGGGGCCCGCAAGAGCGGTGACCGGGCCAGAGCGGGGCTCGCGTACATCACCGACCGCATCATCGAGATCGCCCCGCGCATTCCGGTACGCGATCTCGCGACTCTGCGTGCCCAGTTCCCGGGGCTGGGGCCCGAGCAGATCGCCGACAAGCTCGTCGCGTGGGCCGCCGGCGCGACCTCCACCGTGGGCGCGGGCGTCGGGGCCGCCGCGATGCTGCCGGCGCCGCCCGCCATGCCCGCGGAGCTGGCCGCCGAGATCACCGGGGTCGCCGCGATCGAGCTGAAGCTCATCGCCGAACTGCACGAGGTGTACGGGGCGCGGCCGCCGGGGAATCTGCGGCAGCGCAGCACCGCCTATCTGAACTCCTGGTCCGGAGAGCGCGGCATCGACGTGACCAGACCCTCCACGATCAACTCCGCGCTCGGCGGACAGATGAAGCGGCAGCTGCGGCAGCAGATCATGAAGCGGATGGTGCGGGACCTGCCGAACCTGATGCCGTTCCTGGTCGGCGCGGCGGTCGGGGCGGTCATGAACCACCGGGACACCAGACGCCTCGCGGAGCGGATCCGCCAGGACCTGCGGCGCACACAGGTGCCGTGGGAGGCGCTGCCGGAACTTCCGCCGCTGGAGGAGCCCGCCGACCCCCTGACGGTGGGGGAGCTGCCGAAGGAACTGGGCGGCGGCTGAGCGGGTGCGGTCCGGCACCGCCGGGAACGTGCCGTCGTGGCCCGCGTCGCCACGGCGGCCGGATTCCGGGCGGCGGCCCCTTCCCGGCGGTAGGAGTTCGGCGAGAAAGCGCGCCGCCCGTCCCGCTACGCCGTCGTCCTCGCCGCCTCCAGGGCGGCCACCAGGCGCTCCGGTTCCCGCGTCGACAGGTACACGTACGGGGTCGGGTCGGCCGGGTCGGTGACCGGGACGCGCAGGGCGGTGGGAATGTAGGCGCGCAGGAGCATGAACGCGTAGGGGTTGGCCTTGTACGTGCGCCAGGCCTGGGCCTCCTCGCGGTCCAGGATCTCCGGCTCGCCCAGGGCGCTCACCGGGATCTTCGCCTCGCCCGCGATCAGGGAACCGCCGACGACGCGGATGCGGACCGAGCCGTAGGAACTGGCGACGACCGCCGCGACCGCCGTGCCCCCGGCGAGCCCGCCCAGGAGGGGGAGGGTGCCGAAGGGCAGCAGGATGAGGGCCATCGAGACGCCGACCAGGAAGCACACGAGCCACCAGGTGCGGGGCGCGGTGAGGCGTTCTTCGTACGGCGGGGCGGGGGGCTGCATGGCGTCTAGCTTGGCACGGGCGCCCTCGGGCCCGGGAAGAGGGGCTTGCGAGGGAAAACCCTGCCCGTAGGGACGATGGCCGGAGGCTGACGGGCGGGTAAGGTCTGCGCCTGTGAGAGGTACTTCCGCGGCCCTGCGACCCCCGGCGGACGCCAAGGCGCCCGTACGGCATCCCGAGGCGCCCGCCCCCGGTGAGTCGCTCGGCGCGCACTACGGGCAGTGTTTCGGCTGTGGCGGCGAGCAGCCCCACGGGCTGCATCTGGAGGCGACGGCCGGTGAGGGCGTCACCCTCACCGCCGAGTTCACGGTGCGGCCCGCGCACCAGGGGGCGCCCGGCCTCGCGCACGGCGGGGTCCTGGCCACCGCCCTGGACGAGACCCTCGGCTCCCTCACCTGGCTGCTGCGCACCATCGCGGTGACCGGGCGGCTGGAGACGGACTTCCTGCGGCCCGTCCCCGTCGGCACCGTGCTGCATCTGCGGGCCGAGGCGACGGCGGTGGCGGGACGGAAGATCTTCGCGACGGCGGAAGGGCGCATCGGCGGCCCCGACGGTCCCCTGGCCGTCCGCGCCGACGCGCTGTTCGTCGAGGTCAAGGTCGACCATTTCATCGACCACGGGCGGAACGAGGAGATCCAGGCGGCCATGAACGACCCGGACCAGGTCCGGCGGGCCCGCGCCTTCGAGGTGAACCCGTGAGTGACGGCCGTACCCCTCTGGACGTCCTGATCCGGCGCATCGACCCCGATGTGCCGTTGCCGGACTACGCGCGGCCCGGTGACGCGGGAGCCGACCTGCGCACCACGCAGAGCCGGGAGTTGAAGCCCGGCGAACGAGCCGTACTGCCCACGGGAGTTTCCATCGCACTCCCGGAGGGGTACGCGGCCTTCGTGCACCCACGGTCCGGCCTCGCGGCCCGCTGCGGCGTCGCCCTGGTGAATGCCCCGGGGACGGTTGATGCCGGGTACCGTGGGGAGATCAAGGTGATCGTGGTGAATCTCGACCCGCACGAAGCAGTGCGGTTCGAGCGCTTCGACCGGATTGCCCAACTGGTCGTCCAGCAGGTCGAGAAGGTGCGCTTCCGGGAGGTGGCGGAGCTTCCCGACTCGGCGCGGGCCGAGGGGGGCTTCGGGTCCACCGGCGGTCATGCCGCCGTGGACGGCACGACAAGCGGCACAACGGGTGGGAATCGATACGCTTCGGTCGTATCCGACCGGGAAGGACAGTGACGTGTTCGGACGTCGCAAGAAGAAGGGTTCCGCCGAGGACGCGGCGGACGCGGCGAGCGAGGCCGAGCAGGTCGACGGCGTCGCTGGGGACGTCGACACCGAGGCGGACGAGGTCGAGCGGGAGCGCGTGCGGCTCGAACCGGAGCCCCGCCCCGACGGGCCGTGGGACAGCACCGAGGTGCGCGAGCCCGGCGAGGGCCGGGTGGACCTCGGCGGCATCTTCGTGCCCGGAGTCGACGGCATGGAGCTGCGGGTCGAGGTCGCGGGCGACGCGATCGTCGCGGCGACCGTCGTGCTGCGCGACAGCGCGGTCCAGCTGCAGGCCTTCGCCGCGCCCAAGCGCGAGGGCATCTGGGGCGAGGTCCGCGAGGAGATCGCCTCCGGCATCACCCAGCAGGGCGGTGTCATCGACGAGGTCGAGGGGCCGCTCGGCTGGGAGCTGCGCGCCCAGGTGCCGGTCCAGCTGCCGGACGGCACCGGCGGCTTCCAGGTCGTCCGGTTCGTCGGTGTGGACGGGCCCCGCTGGTTCCTGCGCGGGGTCATCTCCGGCCGGGGTGCGGTGGAGCCGCAGACCGCCGGACTGCTGGAGCAGATCTTCCGGGACACGGTCGTCGTCCGCGGTGAGGGCCCCATGGCCCCGCGCGACCCGATCGTCCTGAAGCTCCCGAACGACGCGCAGATGGTCCCCGAGGGCGTCCAGCAGGACGAGCAGGCGGGTTCCCGCTTCGCCGGGGGCATGGGGCAGCTGCAGCGCGGACCGGAGATCACCGAGGTGCGCTGAGCGTTCGCCGCTGGGCGAGGCCGCTACGGGCTGTGGAGGGGCCGTACTCCCTGGTGGAGTGCGGCCCCTTCGTCGTGCGCGTCCCCCCGCCCGGGGCGCGTCAGGGTTGCGTCAAAGAGAGGCTCCGGCACGTCTCCCGTCCCCTTTGCCGTGATTATTGGCCGTAGGGTCGACGCTGCGTAGGCGGCGGTCACGGGAAGACAATGGGGACATGGGACGCGGAAAGCTCCGGATCTACCTGGGCGCGGCACCGGGCGTCGGCAAGACGTACGCGATGCTGTCCGAGGCGCACCGCCGGATCGAACGCGGCACCGACTGCGTGGTGGCCGTCGTGGAGCACCACGGCCGCCCCCGCACCGAGGTGATGCTGCACGGTCTCGAACAGATCCCGCGGCGGGAGCTGGCACACCGGGACGCGGTCTTCACCGAGATGGACGTGGACGCCGTCCTCGCCCGGCGGCCGCACGTCGCCCTCGTGGACGAGCTGGCCCACACCAACGTGCCCGGCTCCCGCAACGACCGGCGCTGGCAGGACGTCCAGGAACTGCTCGCGGCCGGCATCGACGTCGTGTCGACCGTCAACATCCAGCACCTGGAATCCCTCGGTGACGTCGTCGAGTCGATAACGGGCGTACGGCAGCGCGAGACCGTGCCCGACGAGGTGGTCCGGCGGGCCGACCAGATAGAGCTGGTCGACATGTCCCCGCAGGCGCTGCGGCGGCGGATGGCGCACGGCAACGTCTACCAGCCCGACAAGGTCGACGCGGCCCTGTCGAACTACTTCCGCCCGGGGAACCTGACCGCGCTGCGCGAGCTGGCGCTGCTGTGGGTGGCGGACCGGGTCGACGAGTACCTGAACGCCTACCGCAGCGAGCACCAGGTGTCGCGGATCTGGGGATCGCGCGAGCGGATCGTGGTCGGTCTGACGGGGGGCCGCGAGGGGCGGACCCTGATCCGGCGGGCCGCCCGGCTCGCCGAGAAGGGCGCGGGCGGCGAGGTCATGGCCGTCTACATCGCCCGCAGCGACGGGCTGACCTCCGCCTCGCCGAAGGAACTCGCCGCCCAGCGCACCCTCGTCGAGGACCTCGGCGGCACCTTCCACCACGTCGTCGGCGACGACATCCCCGCGGCGCTGCTGGCCTTCGCGCGCGGGGTCAACGCCACCCAGATCGTGCTCGGCGTCTCACGGCGCAAGAGCTGGCAGTACGTGTTCGGGCCGGGCGTCGGCGCGACCGTCGCCCGGAACTCCGGACCCGACCTGGACGTCCACCTCATCACCCATGACGAGGCGGGCAAGGGGCGCGGACTGCCCGTCGCCCGGGGCGCCCGGCTCGGCCGGGCCCGGATGATCTGGGGCTGGCTGGCCGGGACGGCCGGACCGCTGCTGCTCGCGCTGCTGCTCGTCGGTTCCTCGACCGACCTGGGGCTCGCCAACGGCATACTGCTCTTCCTGTCGCTGACGGTCGCCGCCGCCCTGCTGGGCGGTCTGCTGCCCGCCCTGGCCGCCGCCGTGCTGGGGTCGCTGCTGCTCAACTGGTTCTTCACGCCTCCCGTCCACACCCTGACGGTCGACGACCCCACGAACATCGTCGCCATCGTGGTCTTCATAGGGGTCGCGGTGGCGGTGGCGTCCGTGGTGGACCTCGCGGCCCGGCGTACCCATCAGGCGGCCCGGCTGCGCGCCGAGTCGGAGATCCTTTCCTTCCTGGCGGGCAGCGTGCTGCGCGGGGAGACCAGTCTGGAGGCGCTGCTCGAAAGGGTCCGGGAGACCTTCGGGATGGAGTCGGTGGCCCTGCTGGAGCGCGGGGGCGACGTGGAGCCGTGGACCTGTGCGGGCAGCGTGGGGCCCCGGCGGGTGGACCGCCCGGAGGCCGCGGACGTGGACATGCCGGTCGGCGACCACATGGCGCTCGCCCTCTCCGGGCGCGTCCTGCCCGCCGAGGACCGCCGGGTGCTGGCCGCGTTCGCCGCCCAGGCCGCCGTCGTACTGGACCGGCGCCGCCTGCAGCAGGAGGCCGGCCAGGCCAGAGAACTCGCCGAGGGCAACCGCATCCGCACCGCGCTGCTCGCCGCCGTCAGCCATGATCTGCGCACCCCGCTGGCCGGGATCAAGGCCGCCGTCTCGTCCCTGCGCTCCGACGACGTGGCCTGGTCGCAGGAGGACGAGGCCGAACTGCTCGCGGGGATCGAGGAGGGCGCCGACCGGCTCGACCATCTCGTGGGCAACCTCCTCGACATGTCCCGTCTGCAGACCGGCACGGTCAGCACGCTGATCCGCGAGATCGACCTCGACGAGGTGGTGCCGATGGCCCTGGGCGGGGTTCCCGAAGGCAGCGTCGCACTGGAGATCCCCGAGAGCCTGCCCATGGTCGCCGTCGACCCCGGCCTGCTGGAGCGGGCGGTCGCCAACATCGTCGAGAACGCCGTCAAGTACAGCCCGGCCGGCACGCCCGCCCAGGTCTCCGCCAGCGCCCTCGGCGGCCGCGTCGAGGTCCGGGTCACCGACCGGGGCCCCGGCGTCCCCGACGAGGCCAAGGAGCGCATCTTCGCCCCCTTCCAGCGCCACGGGGACGCTCCGCGCGGGACCGGCGTGGGACTGGGCCTGGCGGTCGCCCGCGGGTTCGCCGAGGCGATGGGCGGCACGCTGGACGCCGAGGACACGCCGGGCGGGGGACTGACCATGGTCCTCACGGTGCGGGCTGCGGAGCCCGTCGCGGGGGCTGCGCCGGGCGAGTCCGGGATGCCGGGCGGGGTGCCTGCGGCTTCGTCGGCAGGGGCAGGCCCCCGGCCGGTGGACGCGGTCCCGTCGGCGGGCACCGGCCGGAGCCCGGCGGGCACGCCTCCCTCGGCGGGGGAGCCCCGGTCGCCGGCCGGGGCGCCTGTGCCGGGTGCGGCTGGGAGGGGCGACGCGGCCTCCTCGGCGCGGCCAGGGCCGCAGACGGGCGCCAGGGGTGCGGCAGGGGGCGCCACGGGTGCGGTGGGGGGTGTGGACCTGTCCCACGGCTCCGGCAGGCCCCCGGCGTCCGGTGGGGCTGCTCCGGGGGAGACGGCCGGGCGGGCGGGGGCGCCCTCGTCGGGGGGCGCGGGACCGTCGTGGGACGGGGACTTTGCGGCACGTACGGCCGGCCGGGCGGACACCGGTGCGTCGGCCGGGTCGGGTTCGGCCTGGCCGGGAGCCGAGGGCTCGTCGGCGGGTGGGGTCGGCCGTGAGGACGGATCGGTGGAGAGGCGGGGCATATGATCCGGGTGCTCGTGGTCGACGACGAGCCGCAGATCGTGCGGGCGCTCGTGATCAACCTCAAGGCACGTGCGTACGAGGTGGACGCGGCCCACGACGGGGCGACCGCCCTCGAACTCGCCGCCGCGCGCCACCCCGACGTCGTGATCCTCGACCTGGGGCTGCCCGACATGGACGGCGTCGAGGTGATCAACGGACTGCGCGGCTGGACCCGGGTGCCGATCATCGTGCTCTCCGCCCGCCACACCTCCGACGAGAAGGTCGAGGCCCTGGACGCCGGAGCCGACGACTACGTCACCAAACCCTTCGGCATGGACGAACTGCTCGCCCGGCTGCGTGCCGCCGTCCGGCGTGCCGAGCCCGTCGGGGGCGAGGAGGGCGACGTGATCGTGGAGACCGACGACTTCACCGTGGACCTGGCCGCGAAGAAGGTGAACCGGGACGGCAGGGACGTCCGGCTCACCCCCACCGAGTGGCACCTCCTGGAGGTACTGGTCCGCAACACCGGGCGCCTGGTCAGCCAGAAGCAGCTGCTCCAGGAGGTCTGGGGGCCGTCGTACGGGACGGAGACCAACTACCTCCGGGTCTACATGGCCCAGCTGAGGCGCAAGCTGGAGGGCGATCCGTCGCGTCCGAGGCACTTCATCACCGAGGCGGGTATGGGGTACCGCTTCGAGAAGTAGCCGGGGGTACGGCTTCGTCGGCGGGCCCCGGTACGCTTTTGTCATGAGTGCTGTTCCTCGTTCCGAGAAGCCGGCGGGCCGTTTCCGGCGCATGCTCGACCGGCTCTCCTCGTCCCAGACTGACCTGGAGTCGGAGGAGCTGCGCGAGGACGCGGACACCGCGGGCTGCACCCGCATCTGTGACTGCCACGACCGACAGATCGTGACGGTTACTGGTACCTTGCGCACGGTCACGCTGCGCCCCCGGGCCGGTGTCCCCGCCCTGGAGGCCGAGCTGTTCGACGGATCCGCCGCGCTGGACGTGGTGTGGCTGGGCAGGCGCTCCATCGTCGGGATAGAGCCCGGGCGCAAGCTGATCGCATCCGGCCGGGTCTCGATGAGCCGGGGCCGCAGGGTGCTGTTCAACCCGAAGTACGAACTCAGACCCCTCGGACGGGAGTAGCCGGTGACGTCGCTCGACAAGCCGACGGAAGACGCCCAACGCGGCGTCCAGGACGCACAGGGCGGACAGGACGGCTCGCAGGACTCCAGGGCGGTGACGGAGGCCGCGCTGTTCGAGGCGTTCGGTGGCGTGCGCGGCATGGTCGAGACCGTGCTCCCGGGCCTGCTCTTCGTCTCCATCTTCACGATCAACAAGGACCTGCACTCCGCGGCCCTCGCGGCCCTCGGTGTCTCCGTCCTGCTGGTCGTGGTGCGGCTCGTCATGAAGGACACCGTCAAGCACGCCTTCAGCGGTGTCTTCGGGGTCGCCTTCGGCGTGGTCTTCGCGATGATGACCGGCAACGCCAAGGACTTCTATCTGCCGGGCATGCTCTACACGCTGGGCCTCGGGCTCGCGTACATCATCACCACGCTGGCCGGAGTGCCGCTGATCGGCCTGATGCTCGGCCCGGTCTTCAAGGAGAACCTGTCCTGGCGGACACGGAACCCCGGCCGCAAGAAGGCGTACGCCAAGGCGAGTTACGCGTGGGGGGCGATCCTGCTCGCCAAGTGCGCGATCCTCTTCCCGCTCTACTGGTGGGCCGACACCACCCAGCTGGGCTGGGTGCTCATCGCCCTGAAGATCCCACCGTTCCTGCTCGCGGTATGGCTGACCTGGATCTTCCTCGCGAAGGCGCCGGCGCCCATCGACGTGTTCGCGGAGATGGAGGCGGAGGAGCGGGCGGCGGAGGAGCGGAAGTCCGCGGCCCGGTCGGCCGAGTAGGCACCCCGAGCAGGCGCCCCGAGCGGGCACCACCTGCTCCGCCTGCACAACCCGCATCACCCGCATCACCCGCGCACCTCGGCCCGAGCCCGGGCACGAGCCTCGGCACCGACGACGAAGGGGCGTCCGGAAACCTCCGGGCGCCCCTTCGTCGTCGTCGACCCGCGTCAGCTCGTCGCGTCCTCGCGGCGTACCGACAACAGGTCCTCCAACTGCTCCTCACGGGCCTGGGCGGCCACGAACAGCAGTTCGTCACCTGCCTCCAGGGAGTCGTCCGCGGTGGGGGTGAGGACCCGGGTGCCCCGGATGATGGTGACCAGGGAGGTGTCCTCCGGCCACTCGACCTCGCCCACCTGCGTGCCGGCCAGGGCCGACTCGGGCGGCAGGGTCAGCTCGACCAGGTTGGCGTCGCCGTGGCTGAACCGCAGGAGCCGGACCAGGTCACCGACGCTGACCGCCTCCTCGACCAGGGCCGACATCAGACGCGGGGTCGACACGGCCACGTCCACGCCCCAGGACTCGTTGAACAGCCACTCGTTCTTGGGGTTGTTGACGCGGGCGACGACGCGGGGGACGCCGTACTCCGTCTTCGCCAGCAGCGAGACGACCAGGTTGACCTTGTCGTCGCCGGTCGCGGCGATGACGACGTTGCAGCGCTGGAGCGCCGCCTCGTCCAGGGACGTGATCTCGCAGGCGTCGGCCAGCAGCCACTCCGCCTGGGGGACGCGCTCGACCGAGATCGCGGTCGGCGCCTTGTCGACGAGAAGGACCTCGTGGCCGTTCTCCAGCAGTTCGCCCGCGATCGAGCGGCCGACCGCTCCGGCTCCGGCAATGGCGACCCTCATCAGTGACCGCCCTCCTCGTCGGGGCCCTCGGCGAAGGACGCCTCGACCTTCTCCACGTCGTCCGTCCGCATCATCACGTGCACGAGGTCGCCCTCCTGCAGCACCGTCTGGGAGGTCGGCAGAACCGCCTCGCCCAGGCGGGTGAGGAAGGCGACGCGGACGCCGGTCTCCTCCTGCATCTTGCTGATCTTGTGGCCCACCCAGGCCGACGAGGCGTGCACCTCGGCGAGCTGGACACCGCCGGTGGGGTCGCGCCACAGGGGCTCGGCCCCGGACGGCAGCAGCCGGCGGAGCATCTGGTCGGCGGTCCAGCGGACCGTGGCGACCGTCGGGATGCCCAGGCGCTGGTAGACCTCGGCGCGGCGCGGGTCGTAGATCCGCGCCGCCACGTTCTCGATGCCGAACATCTCGCGGGCGACGCGGGCGGCGATGATGTTCGAGTTGTCGCCGCTGGAGACGGCGGCGAACGCGCCCGCCTCCTCGATGCCCGCCTCGCGCAGGGTGTCGCGGTCGAAGCCGACCCCGGTGACGCGCCGGCCGCCGAAACCGGAGCCCAGACGACGGAAGGCCGTGGGGTCCTGGTCGATCACGGCGACCGTGTGCCCCTGTTGCTCCAGGGTCTGGGCGAGGGTGGAACCCACTCGCCCGCAGCCCATGATGACGATGTGCACGACCGTCCTTCCGGTGTCAATAGCTACTGTTCAGCCGAAACGTCGAAAACAGGGTCTCAGACCGTCGCCCAAGCTACACACGTGCGGTCCATCGGGGGCACCCCCGTGCAGACTCCGGTCACATCGTGGGACCACGCCGGCCGATCCGGCGGACGCTGATCCCCGTCAGGACGCCGAGCCCGAGTAGGGAGGCGAGAGCGCCGATCAGCTCCGCGGTCGCGGCCTGCATGGGATCTCCAGAGGGTGAGAGGGCGAGTACGTCACTGTGTTCGGCGGGGACGCGGACGCGGAACCGTCCGTACGGGATGCCCGTCTGCACGGGAACCGTCTCCATGGAACCCGTCTCCACGGCACGGCATTCGTCTCCACGACATTCGTCATATAGACGTGAGGACGTCGTCCATGAGACCGGAGGATGCGTGACGTGACGCACTTCGCAGTCGTCCCGGGACGGATTTCACCCCGGGGCCCGCCGGGATTTCACCCGGATGTGCCCAGAACCAGCCGGGGCGCTTACGATCCTCTGCGTGTCCAAACTGACCGACGTGCCCAAACGGATCCTGATCGGGCGGGCCCTGCGCAGCGACCGGCTGGGCGAAACGCTCCTGCCGAAGCGCATCGCACTCCCCGTCTTCGCCTCCGACCCGCTCTCGTCCGTGGCGTACGCACCCGGAGAGGTGCTGCTGGTCCTGTCCATCGCGGGCGTGTCGGCCTACCACTTCAGCCCCTGGATCGCCGTCGCGGTCGTCGTGCTGATGTTCACCGTCGTGGCGTCCTACCGGCAGAACGTGCACGCGTATCCGAGCGGCGGCGGCGACTACGAGGTGGCGAACACCAACCTCGGCCCCAGGGCCGGCCTCACCGTCGCCAGCGCGCTGCTCGTCGACTACGTCCTCACCGTCGCCGTGTCGATCTCCTCGGGCGTGGAGAACCTCGGTTCGGCCATCCCCTTCTTCGTCGAGCACAAGGTGCTGTGCGCGATCGGCATCATCGTGCTGCTCACGCTGATGAACCTGCGCGGGGTGAAGGAGTCCGGGAAGCTCTTCGCGATCCCGACCTACGTCTTCGTCGTCGGCGTCTTCCTGATGATCGCGTGGGGCGCGTACCGCGGGCTGGTCCTGGACGAGAACATGCGGGCGCCGACCGCCGACCTGGCGATCAAGCCCGAGCACCAGGGCCTCGCCGGGTTCGCGCTCGTCTTCCTGCTGCTGCGCGCGTTCTCCTCCGGCTGCGCCGCCCTCACCGGTGTCGAGGCCATCTCCAACGGCGTCCCCGCCTTCCGCAAGCCCAAGTCGAAGAACGCGGCCAGCACGCTCGCCGCGATGGGCCTGCTCGCGGTCACCATGTTCTGCGGCATCATCGGTCTCGCCATGGCCACCAAGGTGCGGATGGCGGAGAACCCGGCGCACGACCTGTTCCGCGACGGCGCCCCGGTCGGCGACTCCTACGTCCAGAACCCGGTGATCTCCCAGGTCGCCGCCGCCGTCTTCGGTGACGGCACGTTTCTGTTCGTCGTGCTGGCCGCCGCCACCGCCCTCGTGCTGTTCCTGGCCGCCAACACCGCCTACAACGGCTTCCCGCTGCTCGGCTCGATCCTCGCCCAGGACCGCTACCTCCCGCGTCAGCTGCACACCCGCGGCGACCGCCTCGCCTTCTCCAACGGCATCGTGCTCCTGGCGGGCGCCGCCGTGCTCCTGGTGTGGATCTACGGCGCCGACTCCACGCGCCTGATCCAGCTGTACATCGTCGGTGTGTTCGTCTCCTTCACGCTCAGCCAGACCGGCATGGTCCGGCACTGGAACCGCCATCTGCGCACCGAGAAGGACCCGGCCAAGCGGCGCCACATGATCCGCTCCCGCGCGATCAACACCTTCGGCGCCTTCTTCACCGGACTGGTCCTGATCGTCGTCCTCGGCACCAAGTTCACGCACGGCGCCTGGGTCGCCCTGCTCGGCATGGTGATCTTCTACGCGACGATGTCGGCCATCCGTAAGCACTACGACCGGGTGGCCGCGGAGATCGCCGCACCGGACGGCCCGAGCGACGACGTCGTACGGCCGTCGCGGGTCCACTCCGTGGTGCTGATCTCCCGGATCCACCGCCCCACCCTGCGCGCCCTCGCCTACGCCAAGCTGATGCGCTCGCACACCCTGGAGGCGCTCAGCGTCAACGTCGACCCGGCGGAGACCAAGGCGCTCCAGGAGGAGTGGACGCGGCGCGGCATCGACGTACCGCTGAAGGTCCTCGACTCGCCGTACCGCGAGGTCACCCGGCCGGTCATCGAGTACGTCAAGGGGCTGCGCAAGGAGTCCCCGCGGGACGCGGTGTCGGTGATCATCCCCGAATACGTGGTCGGTCACTGGTACGAGCACCTGCTGCACAACCAGAGCGCGCTCCGGCTCAAGGGCCGGCTGCTGTTCACGCCCGGTGTCATGGTCACCTCCGTGCCCTACCAGCTGGAGTCCTCCGAGGTCGCCAAGCGGCGGGCGCGCAAGCGGCAGGAGTGGAGCGCGCCGGGTTCGGTACGGCGTGGACCGGCGCACGAGCGGCCGAAGGAGTCCTCGGGCAAGGCGTCGAACAAGTCCTCGTCCTCGGGCAAGGGGTCGGCGAACAGCGGCTGACACGCGCCCGGGCCGCCGTTCGTGGTCAGCGGCCGGACGGCACCCACGTAGACTGGTGGGCTGTTGTCCGGCCGTTGTCGCGTTCCCCATCTTCTGGAGTCACCCCACCATGCAGGCAGAACCGAAGAAATCGCTGGTGGGAGAGGAGTACGAGGTCGAGGTCGGCCCCGTCGCCCACGGCGGCCACTGCATCGCGCGTACGTCCGAGGGCCAGGTCCTCTTCGTACGGCACACACTGCCCGGCGAGCGGGTCGTGGCGCGGGTGACCGACGGCGAGGAGGGCGCGCGTTTCCTGCGGGCGGACGCGGTCTCGGTCCTCACGGCCTCCAAGGACCGCGTCGAGGCCCCCTGCCCCTACGCCGGCCCCGGCCGCTGCGGCGGCTGCGACTGGCAGCACGCCAAGCCGGGCGCCCAGCGGCGCTTCAAGGGCGAGGTCATCGCCGAGCAGCTGCAGCGACTCGCGGGCCTCACGCCCGAGGAGGCGGGCTGGGACGGCACGGTCATGCCGGCCGAGGGTGACAAGGTCCCGGCGGGCGAGGTACCGGCGTGGCGCACGCGCGTGCAGTACGCCGTGGACGAGTCGGGACGCGCCGGTCTGCGCCGCCACCGTTCGCACGAGGTCGAGCCGATCGACCACTGCATGATCGCCGCGCCGGGCGTCTCCGAGCTGGGCATCGAGAAGCGCGACTGGGCGGGCATGGCCTCCATCGACGCGATCGCCGCCACCGGGTCGCAGGACCGCCAGGTGATCCTCGAACCCCGGCCGGGCGCGCGGCTGCCTCTGGTGGAACTCGACAGGCCGGTGTCGGTGATGCGGGTCGAGGAGAAGGACGGGGGCGTGCACCGCGTGCACGGCCGCCCCTTCGTGCGCGAGCGCGCCGACGACCGTACGTACCGGGTCGGCAGCGGCGGCTTCTGGCAGGTCCACCCCAAGGCCGCCGACACCCTCGTCAAGGCCGTCATGCAGGGCCTGCTGCCGCGCAAGGGCGACATGGCGCTGGACCTCTACTGCGGGGTGGGCCTGTTCGCCGGCGCCCTTGCCGACCGCGTCGGCGACAAGGGCGCCGTGCTCGGCATCGAGTCCGGCAAGCGCGCGGTCGAGGACGCGCGGCACAACCTCGCCGGCTTCGACCGGGTCCGCATCGAACAGGGCAAGGTCGAGGCGGTGCTGCCGCGCACGGGCATCGACGAGGTCGACCTCATCGTCCTGGACCCGCCGCGCGCCGGTGCCGGCCGGAAGACGGTCCAGCACATGGCGTCACTGGGCGCCCGCCGCATCGCGTACGTGGCCTGCGACCCGGCGGCGCTGGCCCGGGATCTCGGGTACTTCAAGGAGGGCGGGTACCGGGTGCGGATGCTGCGGGCGTTCGATCTGTTCCCGATGACGCATCATGTGGAGTGCGTGGCGATTCTGGAGCCTGCGAGCAAGGCCACCTGACCTGCGGTTATGTCCCGCGTGGTTCGTTCGGCCTGTTTCCCCAGCGAAGCGGGTCAAGCAGACAGCCTGACCAGTCCAAGTCGCTGACCTGCGGTTTCAGAGTACGGCGGCGGTCTGCCGACCACCGGTGCCGGACGCTATGCGTACCTCTTGACGCTCGAGTGACGCTCAGTTGGGAAGCCCGGCGCAGAGGCACGATTCTGTTGGCAGGTGGGATCGCCGGAGATCGAGCGATGGCTGCCGAGAGGACCGAGCCGACAGACGGTGGGTGCGTCGGGGCGCACCCAGTCGCTCACGTCGCCTTGAAGCAGGTCGACGTCGCGCACTGTGCCCGCCGCGCGCGGTGCGAGAAGGCGCAGGGGAGGGTGCCGCGTCATGACAGCACGTTGCTGCTGCTCGGCTGTCTCGTGCTTCCGCATCAAGACCCGCCTCGAACGGATGCAGAATCCGCACCACCTCCTTGGCGGCCTCGCCGCCAAGACCGGACTCGCCCCGAAGCCTCCGCCACCCCAGCCGCTGAAGACGGGAAGCGGGCGGCGAGCAGGGCGCGGTCGTCGGGGAACGCCGCTTCGGGCTGGTGGTGCAGGAACCGGTCGCACAGCTCGGTGATGCTCAGGCCGCTGGTGGTGTGGGCGAACTCGGTCAGCCGTTCCATTCCTATGGCGAGGTCCTCGCGACGGCGCTCGATCAGGCCGTCGGTGTACAGCAGCAGGGTGTCGGTCTCGGTCACGGTGGTGCCGGCCTGCCGGTAGCGGACGTTCCGGACGGGGCCGAGAGGCGGGGAGGTGGCGTGGCCGAGGTAGGCACTGGTGCCGTCGGAGTGGATGAGCAGTGGCGGCGGATGGCCTGCCCTGGCGTAGGTCAGGGTGCGTGTCCGGCGATCGAAGACCAGGTAGCAGGCGGTGGCCATGCGGTTCGGATGGTAGCGGCCCAGGAAGGTATTGAGCTCGTCCAGGACGGCGGCGGGGTCGGTGCCGCAGCGCGGCACGATGTTGCGCAGGGCGGCGGTGATCTGTGCCATGACGGTCGCTTCGTGCAGTCCGTGACCGGCGACGTCGCCGATGCTCAGGCCGATGTGATCGGAGTCCACGTCGTAGACGTCGTACCAGTCGCCGCCGACCGAGAGCAGGTCACTGCCCGGGGCGTAGCAGGTGGCCGACTCCAGGCCGGGCAGCTGTGGCAGCTGGGGCAGCAGACTGAGCTGCAGGCGTTCGGCGACCCGGTGCTCGTGCTCGTGCAGCCCGGCCCGGCGCAGAGCCTGGGCGATCTGCTGGGCGACCGCTGTCACATGCTCGGGAGCGGTGGCGCTGAGCGAGCCGTAGACGATCAGCATGCCCAGGTGGACGCCGTCCGCCTCCAGGGACAGGGCCAGGGGAACCGCGTCCGCGGCTTCACGAGTGAGCGGGCCGTCCGAGGATGAGGGCCGGTCCAGGTCGGTCCAGCCGCCTGCGCCGACCGCAAGGCCGTTGTCCTCCGGCTGTAGGGGCGGTACCAGCCGTGACGAGTGCAGATAGAGCTCCGCCGCGGTGGCCCCCAGGGCTGTCGGCGCCACCTCGCTGACAGCGCGGGAGACCTCCGCGAGAGTGATCGCTCCGGCCAGGGCTGCGGTCAGGTCGTACAGGTGCTGCAACCGGGCACGGGCGGCCTGTTCGGCGGCCAGCAGCCGCGCCCGGTCCACTTCGGTGGCCCTGCGGAAGGCCACCTCCCGGTTCAGTGCCTCCACCTGCTGGCTGAGCACGACGAACTGGTCCGACGCCCCGGCCCCGACGAGGTGCAGCTGCACGGCCGGCTGCGGGCCGTCCCACCACGTGGCCCGCGCCCCGTGACAGCGGAAGCGCCGCGTGCGGCCGTCGGCGTCCTTGAGGACCAGCGCGCCGGGCACGGGACTGCCGCTGCGCAGCCACACAGCCAACTGCTGACGCAGCTGCGGGGTGTCGTCCGGCCGTAGATCGAACACGCTGGCGCCCGGCTGCAGCCGTTCGTCACAGCGGCGGGCAGCCGGGTTGGCGGCCAGCACACGGCCGTCGGCCCCGCACAACAGCACCGGATGGGGCAGCGGTCTGGTGATGGCCCGGAAGAGGCCAAGGGTCATGGAGCCAGAGCCCGGTCGCCGAAGTACTCACGGCCACTCACCGTCTCGACATCCACGTCGGGCACCAGGTGCACCACCACCCGGCAGCCCGCGTCGCCGCGCGCGATGGTCTCCTCCAACTCCACCCGTGCGTAGCCCAGATTGCGGGCGGCGACAGTGCCGAAGACGTTGGACGTCATCATGCACATCGACTCCCGGCCCACCACCTTCTCCGCGAACGGGCACACCCGGTTGCCCAGCACGATCTTCGTCTCGTCGTGCTCGATGACGTAGAAGTCACCGTTGATACGGCGCTTGAGGTCCACCAGCGCCTCGGCGACCTGTTCACCCGTGAGCCGGTCGGTTCCCAGTGCCTTGAGGTACATCTCGTCGATCTGCGTGCCGACGGCCTGCCCCACCAGGCTGACGTAGCCGGACGCCTCCTCCAGGCCGATCACCGACTCCAGCGACGTCGCCAACTCACGCACCAGAGTGCGCAGGAACACATCACGGTCCAGCGGAATCTCCACATCCGAAATCTGTTCCACGCCGGCTCCCTCGTCCTCAGGCCCCGGTGGCAGCGCGACCGGCGTGGCCTCATGTCGTGTGCGGAATGATTCTGCCAGCGCACTCCGGCCCGCCACCACCAGTCCCGTCGACAGCGGCGACCAACCCTTCACAGGATCAGCCCGTCACCCGACGGACACAGATGGTTCACCAGGCAGGCAGGGGTAACCCGACAGACGACTGCGACCGGCTGCACGAAGCGCCGGCCGGCGGCAGAGCAGGGCCGTCACCCAGGCTGGAGGAACCTCGTGATCGGCGAACAGACCATCCCATCCCGCGAGTCGCGCTTCCCCGCCGTTACGGCGAGCATCGCGGCCGCCCGGCACTGGGTCCGCGACTGCGTGGAAGGTTTCGGCGGTCCGCTGCACCAGCACCGGATGATCCAGACCGCCGAACTGCTCGTCTCGGAACTGATCACCAATGCTATCCGCCACGGCGTCGGCCCACCCTTGATCCGGCTCACCTGGAACGGCCGGCTGCTGCGCATCGCGGTCAGCGATGACAGCGACCGCCGGCCGCGCATGCGTGCCACCGAGAACACCGAGCCCGGCGGCTTCGGCATGCAACTCCTCGAGCGGCTCGCGCACCGCTGGGGCGTCACCCCTCGCCACCCCGGCAAAACGGTCTGGGCGGAACTCAGTCCCGCTCCCTGAGCTCGCCCTCCCGCCAAGCCTGAGTTGGCATGGGCGCCACTACAGGAGGACACGTACTCGGTCGCATGAGGTCCACCAGCTCACCTCATCGGGACCCGCGCAGGTCAGGCCCGGCCCGATTCTCTCGCGTGGCCGGACTGGGCGTCCGCCGTGCCTGACCGGGTATCGTGCAAGGTGATCGATATGAGCCGCCGTGCGGCCGAGCCCGGGGAACTGGGGGCAGAAGCGTGGATGTCGCACCTGGCGTGGGCGGGCCTTCCGCCGCGCCGCCACGTGAGGCGGTACTGCAGATCGATCCGTTGCCCGACAGTTCGGGGCTGGGGGCGATCGGGGAGATCAGCATGAACACACGGACAGTCTGGCAGCAGGCGCTGCAGCAACTGGTCGAGCGTGGCACGGACGTGCATCACGTGGATCTGTCCCGGGTGCGATTCGTGGATGTGGCCGGCGTGACGGACCTTGCGGTCACCGCCCAGAGTCTCCCCGAGGGACAGCGGATCGTACTTCACCGGCCTCCGGCGCAGCTGCCGCGCATCCTCGAACTCTTCTGGCCCGGGCTTACCGTGATCGAGGTGGCTGCGTGACGACCACAGTGCCCTCGCACGAGCCGTTCGTGCACCCGGCGCTCTTCTACGAGGGGACCGACCAGTACGTCGCGGGAACGGTTCCCTTCCTGCGCGAAGGGCTGGACGCCGGTGAGCCCGCAGCCGTCGCAGCTCCGCCGGATCGTCTGAAGCTGATCCGCGAGGGGCTCGGTGAGCGAGCGGCACAGGTCCGTTTCATCGACATGACCCAGGCCGGCCGCAACCCGGGCCGCATCATCGCCAGCGTGCTGCGCAAGTTCGCCGACGCCCAACCCGGCGCCCGTCGGGTCCGCATCATCGGCGAGCCGATCTGGCGGGGCCGTTCCGCCGACGAGTACCCGGCGTGCGTCCAGCACGAAGCGCTGATCAATGCCGCTTTCACCGGGCGCGCGGTGACCATCCTCTGTCCCTACGACGCCGGGCAACTGGAGCAGCAGGCGCTCTGTGACGCCCTGGCGACCCACCCGGTCGTCATCGACGCCGACGGTGAGAGGAAATCCACCGCCTACAGCCCCGAAGAGATCATTGCTCGCTACAACGAGCCCCTGCTCGCTCCACTCGATGCCGCGGCCTGTACTTTCGCCGCACCGACACTGCCCGAGACTCGCGACTTCGCCGTGTCCCGGGCGCGGGCCCTGGGCGTGTCCGGCGTGGGCCTGGGCGACCTGGAACTCGCGGTGGCGGAGCTGACCACCAACAGCGTCGTCCACGGCGCCGGCTCGGGGACGCTGCGGATCTGGGCGGAGAGCGACCGCATCGTCTGCGAGGTCCACGACGGCGGACAGCTGACCGATCCGCTGGCCGGCCGCCGCCCGCCGAATCCCACGCAGCCCGGCGGCCGCGGACTCCTGCTGGTCCACCAACTCGCCGACCTCGTCCGTGTCCACACCGGCCCCGACGGCACCACCATTCGCTGCTACCTCCCCAGCTGACCACGACCACGTAATGAGCCTGCTCAACACAGCACCGGAATAGGTGCGGGACGCCGGGGTAGGCGCTGCACCGTCGGCCGTTCTGCAGGCGATAGCGGTCGGCTCGAACTTTGGGAGGGGCACAGCATGGCGCTCATGAGCATTCCGTCGGCAGTGGACGCACGAACGAGCGAGCTGCCGGAGGTCGCCGACCCCTCCCGGGTTGCGCCCAAGGACGCTCGCCAGCTCTCCAAGCTGTTCTTCGAACAGCTGACGGTCCTGGAAGAGGGCACGCCCGAGTACAGCTACGCCCGCAGCACACTGATAGAGATGAACATGTCCCTGGTCCGGTACGCGGCCGGCCGTTTCCGCAGCCGCGGCGCGGAGGAGATGGAGGACATCGTCCAGGTCGGCATGATCGGCCTGATCAAGGCCATCGACCGGTTCGAGCTGACGCGCGAAGTGGAGTTCACCTCCTTCGCGATCCCGTACATCGTGGGCGAGATCAAGCGGTTCTTCCGCGACACCACCTGGGCCGTACACGTGCCGCGCCGGCTGCAGGAAGCCCGCGTCCAGCTCGCCCGCGCCACCGAGGAATTGCGCAGCCGGCTCGGCCGCACCCCCACGGTCAAGGAACTGTCGGAGCTGATGAGCCTGCCCGAGGACGAGGTGAGGGAGGCCCGTCTGGCCGCCAACGGCTACAACTCCTCCTCCCTGGACGCCGCGATCGGCGGCAGCGAAGACGGCGAGAGCGCTCTGCAGGACTTCATCGGCGCCGAAGACCAGGCGCTGGAACTGGTGGAGGACTTCCGCACCCTCGCCCCGCTCCTCGCCGAACTCGACGAGCGAGACCGGCAGATCATCCACATGCGGTTCGTGGAGGAACTCACCCAGGCCCAGATCGGCGAACACCTGGGCGTGTCCCAGATGCACGTCTCCCGACTCCTGTCACGGACCCTGGCCCGCCTGCGTGAAGGCATGCTCATCCAGCTCTGAGGCCACCGGCAAGAGCGACGCCGGGTCCGCAAAGGCCGCCGATGGACGTCTGCCAGAACCGGGCGACTGCGCTGCCGTCGAGGTGGGCGGCTGCCGAAGTCGGCCGATAAAGACGCCGGACGAAACGTGGATGATCCTGGGTGCAACAGGACTACCCGACTGTGCCTGAGGACCACATGACGTACGTCCACCGGTGCTCAGGCGCTCCGGCGGTGTCCCCGCTCAGGGCGGTCGACGCTCCGAAGGGGACCCATCGCCTGACTGATCTCGGGGCCACCGGGGTCCGGCCGTACGTTTTCGCGGCTGTTCCGTCACTCAGCGCTGTGGGGCGCTGCCCATCTCCGCGGTGAAGATCTCGGGGTCGCTGTCGAACCCTCGGACCATCTCATGGAACTCCCAGGCTCCGGAAGCATCCCGGGTGAACTCCGCGACCGTCGCCGCCGTGGATCCGGAGACCTGTGCGAGGTCGTCCTTCAGCAGTTCCCTGTACCCCTCGACAACCAGCACTCCGGCGTTGGACAGGTCGCCGAAGGTCTTGGGGCCGCTGGCCTGGTGGATCGCCACGCCTACGACCACCCGGGCGAAGGAGGGAGCGAGGCGACCGAGCTCCAGGGTCATCACCTCGACGTAGCCGAAGCCCTGACCGGTCTGGCTGTGCCGGCTCATGTTGATGGTGCCGTCCGGTGAGCGGCTGTCGAAATGGACGACGTACACAGGCCGCCCGTAGGGGGCATCCGTCGAGTAGGTCGTGGCGATGATGTCGAGATGGTGGTGCGGCTGCTCCCAGTGACTCGGGTCCCACTTGAGCCGTACTTCGGCCTTCTCCACTGCCTGGCTGCCGCCGCTCACCGGTTTGCCGCCTTTCCCCAGTCAAGTCGCTGCGGGACGGTCCCCACACGGTCAAGTATGCTTCCCCGCCCCTCCGTCGACGCCTTCCACGGCCGGCTCCATCGACGTGCGGCAGCGCGAGCGAGTCGGTGCCTTGGCGGCCAGGTAGACGGTGTTGGTCGAGGTGCCGCCCTGCACGGGGTTGTCGAAGTCGACGACACGAGCCTCTGACCATGCGAAGACGTCGGTGAGTGCGGAGGTGAACTGCTCGTCGGGCGGGTCGTTGGACCACAGGGCGAACACTCCGCCCGGGTGGAGGTGAGCGGCGAGAGCGCGCAGCCCGGCGGGCCGGTAGAGCGCCGCGTGGCGCGGGTGGAGCACATGGCGCGGTGAATGGTCGACGTCCAGCAGGACGGCGTGGAAGCGACGGCCCGGTTCCTCGGGGTCCAGGCCGCGGGGGTCGGCGGCCAGCGCGAAGAAGTCGCCGTGGACCAGTCGGCAGCGGTCGTCCGACGTGAGCCGGGCTCCGAGTGGCACCAGGTGCCGTCGATGCCAGCCGATGACTTCGGCGAGCGCGTCGATCACGGTCAGCGAGCGCACCCGGGGATCGTCCAGGGCTGCCTGGGCGGTGTAGCCGAGTCCGAGTCCGCCGACGACCACGTCCATTTCGGTGTCCGGCAGCCGAGCCAGGGCGAGTTCGGCGAGCGCGATCTCGCCGGTGGTGAAGAGGCTGGACATCAGGAACTCGTCGCCGAGTTTCACCTCGTACACGTCCTCCGCCGAGACCGGGTGGCGGCGTCGGCGCAGACTGATCTCGCCCATCGGCGTCGGTTGCCAGTCGATCTCCTCCAGGCGCAGGCTCATCCGTTCACCTTTCTGACGTTCGTGGACGCACGGGGCCGTTGCCGCCGCGGCGGAGGCATGTTCCGCCGCGGTCGGGAGCGGGCAGTCGGGGTGGTGGCCCGGTCAGGCGTCGATGATGACCGGGATGATCAGCGGCCTGCGGCGGTGCGTGCGGAAGGCCCAGTTGGCCACGGCGCGGGCGATGAGCTGTTCGAGCTGATGGGCGTCGCCGACGCCTTCCTCGGCGGCGGTGGCCAGCGTCTTCTCGATGACGGGGATGACGGGCTCGAAGGTGGTGTCGTCGTGGACGAAGCCGCGAGCCAGGAAGTCGGGGGCCTCGGCCAGTCCGCCGGTGTCGGCGTCGACGATGGCCACGACCGTGATGACGCCCTCCTGCGCGAGGGTGACCCGGTCCTTGAGGGACGCCTCGGTGGCGCCGCCGACCTCCATGCCGTCCACGTAGACGTTGCCCGCGGGCACCTTGCCGGTGATGGAGGCGCGGCCGTCGACGAGGTCGACGACGACCCCGTCCTCGGCGATGACGACCCGGTCGGGGTCGACGCCGGTGCGGATGGCGAGGTCGGCGTTGGCCCGCAGGTGACGGAACTCGCCGTGCACGGGCATGACGTTGCGGGGGCGGACGATGTTGTAGCAGTAGACGAGTTCGCCGGCGCTGGCGTGGCCGGAGACGTGCACCTTCGCGTTGCCCTTGTGGACGACGTTGGCGCCCCACCGGGTCAGGCCGTTGATGACCCGGTAGATGGCGTTCTCGTTGCCGGGGATGAGGGAACTGGCGAGCAGGACGGTGTCGCCCTTGCCGATGCGGATCTGGTGGTCGCGGTTGGCCATCCGGGACAGGGCGGCCATCGGTTCGCCCTGGGACCCGGTGCACACCAGGGTGACCTGGTGGGCGGGGAGCTTCTCCAGCTCCTTGCTGTTCACGATCAGGTTGGGCGGAACCTTGAGGTAGCCCAGGTCGCGGGCGATGCCCATGTTGCGGACCATGGAGCGGCCCACGAAGGCCACCTTGCGGCCGTGCTGGTGGGCGGCGTCCAGGACTTGCTGGATGCGGTGCACGTGGCTGGCGAAGCTGGAGACGATGACCCGCCGCGGTGCGGTGCGCATCACCTGTTCGATCGCGGGGTTCAGTTCGCGTTCGGAGGTGGTGAAGCCGGGGACCTCGGCATTGGTGGAGTCGGTGAGGAACAGGTCCACACCCTCCTCGCCGAGGCGGGCGAAGGCGCGCAGGTCGGTGATGCGGTCGTCGAGGGGGAACTGGTCCATCTTGAAGTCACCGGTGTGCAGCACCATCCCGGCTCCGGTGCGCAGGGCCACCGCGAGGCTGTCCGGGATGGAGTGGTTGACCGCTACGAACTCGCAGTCGAAGGGGCCGAAGCCGCGCCGGTCGCCCTCGCGCACGCGCACCGTGCGGGGCCTGATCCCGTGCTCCTTGAGCTTGGCCTCGATGAAGGCGAGGGTGAGCTTCGAGCCGACGAGGGGGATGTCCGCCCGCTCCCGCAGCAGATAGGGCACGCCGCCGATGTGGTCCTCGTGGCCGTGGGTGAGTACGACGGCGACGATGTCGTCGAGGCGGTCCCGGATGGAGGTGAAGTCGGGCAGGATCACGTCCACGCCGGGCTGGTTCTCCTCCGGGAACAGCACACCGCAGTCCACGATCAGCAGTTTGCCTGCATGCTCGAAGACGGTCATGTTCCGGCCGATTTCGCCCAAGCCGCCCAGAGCGGTGACCCTGAGTCCTCCGTCCGGCAGCGGCGGGGCGGCTTTGAGTTCTGGGTGCGGATGGCTCATGCGCTCACGTTATCGAAGAGTGCGCCGTGCTGATCGCACGCACGGTGGACGCGAGGTGCGTTGCACTGCCGGGCTCAGTCATGACCGGGAGAGGCAGGGAGCCGTGCTCCGGGACCCGCAGCCCCGCGATTCCAGGGCGGCGCGGCGAGCTCGGGTGCTCACGGCGAGCTCAGATGTCGCACGCCGGATCCCGGCCACATGTCACTGGACCCACGAGCACGAGAAGGCACGGAACCCGTTCCTTGTCGGGAGGCGAGAGCCCCCGGCACAGCTGCCGGGCGGCCCCGGCCCGCCGCGATGCCCACGCCGTCGGGCTCCGTCGACCACGGGGCCCGGAGGCCCGTCGCGGCCGGGGCGAGGCGCGAGCGGCCCTCCTGCGTCGTCCCTGCTCGGTTTCCGGACGGGGCCGCCGAGTGCCCCGTGCCGGGTGGCTCGTGTTGGTTAGGGTGGCGGCCAGGGACACGACGGGGGGCGTTGGTGACGGAAGTCGAGGACCGCGTCGGTGTCGGGCCCGACGGACGCGGTGGGCGGTCCGCGCCGCCCGTGCTGCCGTTGGCCCTGCGTGGGTGGCTGGGGGCGGTGGCGCTTCTCGCCGCGCTGGGCGTCGTCGTGGGTGCGGTCCTCTTCGCCGGTGACGGTGAGCCCGGTGCGGTGGACGCGCGGATCTCGGCGTGGGTGGACGGGGTGGGGCCGCCGTGGCGGCACATCGCGCTGGCCATCGATTTCCTGGGGGAGCCCGTGGGGGCCGCGGCGCTGGTCGTGGCCGTCGTGGCGGGCTGTCTCCTGCTGCTGCGGAGCCCCCGGGCCGCGCTGTTCGCCGTCGCCTCGGCCGGCGTCACCGTGGGGGCGACCACATTGCTCAAGTCCCTGGTCGGACGCACCATCCACGGTGACGGCAACCTCTCGTACCCGAGCGGGCACACCGCCTTCCTCACCGCGCTCGCCCTCGCGGTGGCGCTGCTCGCGGCCGGCCGGCTCCGCCTCGGCAGGACGGCCGGCCTGTCACTCGTGCTCACCGCCGCACTGGTCGCCGGTGCCGCCATGGGCTGGGCCCAGGTCGCCCTGGGCGCGCACTACCCGACCGACGTCCTCGGCGGCTGGTGCACCGCGTCGGCGGTGACATCGGCGACCGCGTGGCTGGTCGACCGGACGACCGAGGTCGTCCGGCTGCGGCGTCGCTGACGTCGGCTCACCCTCACACCGGACGGCGGCCTCGTCCTCACACCAGGCGGCGGAACACCGGCTTCACCGGGCGGCCGGCCGGCCAGGGCGTGGGGTCGCCGGCGTCCAGTGCCTTGCGGTACACCGCGCACGCCTCGGCCACCACGTCGACCGTGTGCTCGATGTCCGAGTCGTCGAGCGCGGCGCTCACCACGAACGACGGGGCCAGCACCCCGCCCGCGAGGAGCCGGCGCAGGAACAGGGTGCGGTACTCCTGTGACGGGCGGCCGTTCTCGTCGAGGGTGGCGAAGACCAGGTTGCTGGCCCGGCCCCGGACGACGACGTGGTCGCCGACGCCCATGGCGGCGGCGGCGTCGCGGACACCGGCCGCCAGCCGTTCGCCGAGGGCGTGCAGCCGTGCGGTGACGCCCTCCTCGACGTAGGTGCCCTGCACGGCCATCGCGGCCGCCAGGGAGTGTGTCTCCGCGCCGTGCGTGGTGGACAGCAGGAACACCCGCTCGCCGGAGTGCCGCAGCCCGCCCAGCTCCATCAGGTCGCGGCGCCCGGCCAGCGCGGAGACGGCGAAGCCGTTGCCCAGCGCCTTGCCGAAGGTGGAGAGGTCGGGGACGACGCCGTACAGGCCCTGGGCGCCCGCCTCGGACCAGCGGAAGCCGGTGATCATCTCGTCGAAGACCAGGACGCAGCCGTGCCGGTCGGCCAGCTCGCGCAGGCCCGCGAGGTATCCGGGCGGCGGCTCGGTGTGGGTGGCGGGTTCGAGGATCAGGCAGGCGATGTCGTCCGGGTACCGGGTGAGCAGGTCCTCGGTGGCGGTCAGGTCTCCGTACGGGAACGTCACGGTCAGATCGCTGGTGGCCGACGGGATGCCGGCGGACATCGGTGTGGTGCCGATGAACCAGTCGTCCGTGGAGAAGAACGGATGGTCGGCGCAGAGGGCCACCCGCGGGCGCCCGGTGGCGGCGCGGGCCAGGCGCACCGCGGCGGTGGTGGCGTCGGAGCCGTTCTTGGCGAACTTCACCATCTCGGCGGTCGGCACGGTCGCCAGGAAGCGTTCGGCGGCCTCGACCTCCACGACGGACGGCCGGACGAAGTTGCTGCCGCGGTCGAGTTCGCGTCGCACCGCCTCGGTCACTCGCGGGTGGGCGTGCCCGAGGCTGACCGACCGCAGGCCGGAGCCGTACTCGATGTAGCGGTTGCCGTCGACGTCCCACACATGGGCGCCGTTGCCGTGGCTGATGACCGGGGCCAGGTGCTCGGGGTACTGGTCGTCGCCCTTGGCGTAGGTGTGCGCGCCGCCGGGGACGAGGGCGTGCAGCCGCTCGTTGGCCGCCCGGGACCGGGGCAGTTCGAACTCTTCGGTGTCCATGGCGGCCTCAGCTCTCCCCGTGCTTCAGGACCTCTGCCAGGCTGGGCGCATTGCGGTCCCGCTCGGACATCGACGTGACCGGAAGCGGCCAGGGAATGGCGAGTTCCGGGTCGTCGAAGGCGATGGTCACGTCCTCGGACGGGTCGTGCGGACGGTCGATGCGGTACGAGGTGTCGGCGGTCGGGGTCAGGGCCTGGAAGCCGTGCGCGCAGCCCGCCGGGATGTAGAGGGTCGTCTGTGTCTCGCCGGACAGCTCGAAGAACGCCCGGCCCAGATAGGTCGGCGAGCCCGGCCGCAGGTCCACGACGACGTCGAAGATCCTCCCGTACGAGCACCGCACCAGCTTGGCCTCACCGGCGCCGGAGCGCAGATGCAGCCCGCGCACCACACCGCCCACCGAGCGGGACAGGCTGTCCTGGAGGAAGGCGTCCGGGTCCAGGCCCACCGAGCGGACCACGTCGGCGTCGAAGGTGCGGCAGAAGAAGCCGCGTTCGTCGGCGTACGGGGTCGGCTCGAAGAGGTACGCGCCGGAGATCTCCGGGACTTCCGTCGCTTTCATGGCGTCTCCTGCCGGGGGTGCTCGGGCGTGGGCGTGGGGGTGCGGGTGTGGTCGGTCGCCGGGAACAGGGCGGCCGCCAGGGCCGTGAACTGCTGGTCGAGCCGGCGGGCGACGGCCAGGTTCCGCTCGGCGAGGGTCCGCCGTGCGTCCGCCGCGTTCTTCTCCAGCTCCCGGAACTGTTCGAGCAGACGGTCGGCGTCGACCTCGCGAGCCGGGTGGCAGTACGCGTCCAGGCCCATCAGCGCCATCAGCGCCTCGCTCTTCGCCGCGTAGGCGAGGGCGAGCGTCGGGGTGCCGGCCCGCAGCGCGCAGACCAGGTTGTGGTAGCGGGTCGCCACCACGGTGTCGGCGGCCGCCGTCTCCTTCATCAGGTCGGCCAGCGAGCCGGCCTCCGCGGCGGTGACCAGCGGCGAGTCCACCGCGTCGAGGATCGCGGCGACCACCGGCGCGTCGCACGCGTCGCCCGTGAGCAGCCGGACGGGCCTGCCCTCCTCGGCCAGCGCGCGGACGAAGCGGGTCGTCCCGTCGAGGTAGCGCCGGTGGATCTCCTCTGCCCGGTCGCGGTCGTCGTCGCCGCCGTGGAAGTCCATGACACCGACGCACACACGGCCCGGCGGTCCGCCGGGCGCGCTCGGCCCCGGCGCCGGCAGGGCGAAGGCGAGGTCCGGGTGCACCGCGTCGCGCGCGGTGTCCACGCCCATCGCCCGCATCGCGTCGCGGGACAGCTCGTCCCGGTACGACCGGTGGGCGGCCAGCCGCGCCGACCAGCGCACCAGGGTCCGGGTCGCCCGGTTGCCGATCGGGCCGGCCCCGACGCCGACCAGCGCGACCCGGGTGCCGGACAGCCGGCCGCTCGCGCAGAGCAGGAACAGCGCGTACGGGAAACCCCACGGCCGCAGCGGCAGCGTGGCCTCCAGGACGCCCATGCCCGGAACGATCACCACGTCGTGCCGGCGCACCCAGGCGGCGGTGCGGAAGACGTCGACGATCTTGCCCAGACCCTTCCCCGCGATCGCGCCGGCGCGGGAGGCGGTCCGGTACTCCCCGCGGTACCAGTGCAGCCGTGTCGCGGGGATGCCGTACCGGGCCGTGACGACCTCGGGCCCGCCGCACAGCGCGTCCACGACCGCCTCCGGGTGCTCGGCGCGGAGCCGGCCGAGCACCGCCTCCAGCGACCCGTCGTTGCCGAGGTTGCCGGAGCCGAGGAGGCCGAACACCCCGACGCGCACCCGCCTCCCGGGCGCGGACGTCATGCCTGCCTGCCTTCGCGGCCGGCGACCAGGGCGTCGACGCAGACGTCGAACCGGTCCGGGTCCACCGGGGCGCGGTCCTCGACCCGCTCGCCCGCGCCCGGCCGGACCCGGCTGGTCATCCACGCGGCCAGATGGCGGTGGCACGCGCGCCGGTCGGCGGGGGACAGCGGCGCCCGCCGGATCGCCGAGACGAAACCCCACACGTACTCGGCGAGCAGCCGGGGCGTCGGGTGCAGCGGGCCCGCCCGGCGCGGGTCCAGGTTGACGCACCGGGAGCGCTTGGAGGGGTTCGCCCGCTCGGCGCGGGTGGGGTGGTCGCGGCGGAAGTACAGCAGCTCGGGCACCTGGTGGAAGGGCCCGTGCAGGGTGATCTCGGCGACGAACGTGCGGTCCGCGTGGTGGTAGCTGTCGTGCGGCTTCACCCGGCGCAGCATGTCGGCCCGCATCACCCCGTAGAAGTCGTCGCCGCCGGGCTCGAACAGGAGGCTGCGGAAGCGCTCCGGGGCGTGCGGCGAGTCGGTGGCGAGCCCGTACTCGTAGGGGACCTTCACCTTGCCGTCCTCGTCGATGACCGCCTGGTCGCTGTGCGCGAGGACCACGTCCGGCCGTTCGTCGAGTGCCTCGACACAGCGCAGCAGCAGGTCCCGGGCGTACAGGTCGTCGTGCGAGGCCCACTTGAACAGCTCGCCGCGGCACTCGGTGAACACGTAGTTGTGGTTGGGCGCGGCACCGATGTTGCGGGGCAGCCGGATGTACCGGATGCGGGAGTCCTTCGCCGCGTACCGGCGGCAGAGGTCCTCGGTCCCGTCGGTCGAGGCGTTGTCGGAGACGACCAGTTCGAAGTCCTCGTAGGTCTGGCCGAGCAGGGCGTCGAACGACTCGGCGAGGTACTCCTCGCCGTTGTAGACGGGCAGGCCGATGCTCAGCCGGGGTCGGGCGGTCATGGCGTCCTCACTTCGCGGATGGAGTCCTGGTGGTGCTCGCGCAGGGCGGAGCGCAACTGCAGCCACCACACGGCGGAACCGGAGAGGGTCGCGGCGGCGACGCCCCAGGCAGAGCCGACCGTGCCGGCCACGACCGCCCCGCCGAGGCCGCCGCCGACATAGCAGGCGGAGGCGAACAGCTGGCAGCGCAGACTGCGCCGGGCCGCGCCGAGCGCGCGCAGCCCGGCCGCCGCGCCGGTGCCGAGGCCGGCGCCCGCGACACCGAGCGTGGCGGGCACGATCAGCTGCGAGGCGGACGTCCAGACGGTGCCGAGCACGAGTTCGCCGTACCGGTCCGGCACCAGCAGCAGCGCCGCGCCCCACAGCAGTGCGGCGACGGCCTGCGCGCCGCCGAGCAGGAGGCAGAACCGGCCGAGCCGGTGCGGGGCCCGCCGCAGCACCCGGGCCGCCTCCGCGACGGTGACCAGCGACAGCCCCATCAGCACGGCGAGGAACGGGCCGAGCAGCAGCTCGGCGCCCCGGACCACACCCACCGCACCGACCCCGACGATCGCGCCGAGCCCGTACGCCCGCAGCTGGGCCGCGCCGCTGAGGCAGGTGTTCTCGACCAGGTAGCGGTAGCCGAGGTCGCGCTGGTCGCGGAGCCAGCCGCGTGCTCCGGCCAGGCGGGGACGGATGCCGGACTGGAAGCAGCCGTACACCGCGGCGACCGCGGCGGACGCGCCCCAGGCGAGTACGAACGCGGCGACCGTGCCCACGCGGGCCGCCACCACCAGGGCCGGGACGAGCGCGGCACCCCACACCAGGTCGTTGACGAACGCCTTGCGCCCGGTGCCGGCGGCGAAGAACGAGTACCGCCACGCGTCCTGCAGCAACAGCCCCGGCAGCATGACGCCGAGGCAGGCGAAGGCGGGTCCCACATGGCCGCCGGCGGCCAGTCCGACCACCAGACAGGCCGCGCCGACGATGCCGCCGACGCCGAGCGCGGTGCCCGACGAGCGCGTCACCGCCCCCCGCCAGGACGCCTCCGGCACACCGCTGAAGCGCACCACGAGCGGGTCGGTGGCCAGCCCCCGGGAGACGCTGAGCACCACGCCGTAGGTCACCCAGGCCAGGCTGAACGCGCCGAACGCGGTGAGCCCGAGCGAGCGGGCGACATGGATCCCCACCGCGAAGTTGGTCATGCTGGAGGCCGCCTGGTCGGCCAGTCCCCAGGACAGCCGGCCGAGCACGGCCCGCCGGGCGGGCCGCCCCCGGGCCGTCGCCTTCCCCTCCTCGGTGGTCATCGGCGTCATGCCTTGATCAGCCCGGCACCGTGCAGGGCGCCGGCCGCGGCGGCGACGGTGTCGAAGGGCAGCCCGGACCGCTCGGCGACGTCCAGCAGGCTGTGCTCGCCGTCGGAGAGGCTGAGCACCCACAGCATGGCCATCTGGGCCTCCTTGGCGTCGCTGCGGCCGCCGAGCGAGTCGTAGAGGCCACGCCGGCCCAGCTGCGGCTCGCCGTACGGGCTGAGGTTGACGTACCGCCGGTTGCCGTCGAGCACGGCGAACGCCTCGCGGCACAGGTCCAGCGTGTCCGTCATCGCCTCCGGGGTGACGAAGTCCGGGTTGTCCGCCGAGGTGTGGTACTCCGGGTAGCCCGCGTACGGGGTCCGGCTGAGCGAGCCGACACCGAGATCGAAGCCGGGTGAGCAGTACTGGCGCTCGTCGTAGCCGTACGGAGTGAACTCGGTGATGCGGTGCGGGCGTCCGGTGGCGTTCAGCACGTGCCGCATCACCCGGTCGATCTCCGCGTCGCCGCGTCTGCTCTGTTTGTACGTCAGGTCGCCCCGGTCGCCGGCGCAGGCCAGCACCAGGCCGTGCTTGACCCGTTCGATCCGTTCCGCGTTGCGGGCCAGCCAGGTGATCGCCCCGATGGTGCCGGGCGCGAAGACGAACCGGTAGGTGAAGTGAGGCGTCCGCTCCGCCAGCGCCCGGGCCAGGAACGTCGCCACCGCCACGCCCGCCAGATTGTCGTTGGCCAGCGACGGGTGGCAGACGTGACAGGAGACGATCACCTCGTCGGCGACCTGACCGGGGACCACGTGTTCGGCGTAGGTGAGGTGGCCGTCGGCGAGCGTGGAGTCGACGCACACCTCGTACGCGCCGTCCGGCATGGCGTCCAGGGTGTCCTGGGCGAGACAGAACCCCCACTGCGGCTTGTAGTAGCTGGTGCGGTACGGCACCCGACTCGGCTGCTCCGGCAGCGTGTACAGGTGCTCGCGCAGCTCGGCCAGCGGCATGGTCGCCGACACCGGCACGCTGTAGCCGAGCACGTGCAGGCTGGACGCGGCGAAGTCCACGACCCGGTTGCCCTCGGCGTCGGCGATGTAGGCGTCCCGGATGTTCCACTCCTGCGGCACCGTCCAGTCGAGCACCTGGGTCCCGGTCGGCACCTCGTGCACCTGGAGCGGGACGTACTCGCCGACGATGTCCAGGGTGGCGCGCACCCCGTCGCCGGTGATGCTCCGGCACAGCGGGTACAACCGCTCCACCAGCGCGTGCATCTCCTCGCCGACGGTCATCCGCGCCACCGCAGCGTGTCGTCGACGGTGCCGGCCTCGGACGCGGCCCGCAGCACGGCGAGACGGGTGAAGCGGCGCTCGAAGTCCTTTTTGGTCAGCCCGAACTTCCGGTAGGCGTCGGCGAGTTCGAGCGCGCCCCGCTTCACCGACCACTCGCAGTCGAAGCCGGGAATCGCGGCCCGGAACCGGGAGAAGTCCACCCGGTACGACCGTGGATCGGCACCGTTCTCGCCGGTGATCACCACCTTCGCGCCGGCCACCGCCTCGGCGACCTGCTCGGCGATCTCGGCGACCGTGACGTTGTTGGTCTCGGTGCCGATGTTGAACGCCCGGTCGTGCACCGCCTCGCGCGGCGCGCCCAGCGCGGCCGTGAAGGCCCGCGCGATGTCGACGGCGTGCACCAGCGGGCGCCAGGGGGTGCCGTCGGAGAGCACCAGCACCTCGCCGGACAGCAGCGCGTGGCCCACCAGGTTGTTCAGCACGATGTCGGCGCGCAGCCGGGGGGAGTGGCCGAAGGCGGTGGCGTTGCGCATGTACACCGGGCTGAAGTCGCCGTCGGCCAGCACGTGCAGGTCGTCCTCCACCCGCACCTTGGACTCGGCGTACGGCGTGACCGGGCGCAGCGGGGCGTCCTCGGCCACCAGCTCGTCACCGCCGGCGGCGCCGTACACCGAGCAGGTCGACGCGTACAGGAAGCGCCGCACCCCGGCGTCGCGGGCCAGCCGGGCCAGCCGCACGGACGCGTGGTGGTTGATGTCGTAGGTGAGCTGTGGCGCCAGCGAGCCCAACGGGTCGTTGGACAGGGCGGCCAGGTGGATCACGGCGTCCACGCCCGCCACGTGCTCGGCCGTGAGGTCGCGCAGGTCCACCCGCGCTCCCGGCGGGTCCGCCGGCCTCGGCCCCAGCACGCAGTCGGCGAACAGGCCGGCGTCGAGGCCGACGACCTCGTGCCCGGCCTCGGCGAGGACCGGGGCCATCACGGTGCCCAGGTAACCCTGGTGTCCGGTCAGGAGTACGCGCATGGTTCAACCCCCCAGGTTGAGCGTGAGTTTGGAGACGGCGAACGCCTCGGCGTAGCGCTCGTGGCATTCGATACCGCGGATCCGGGCGAGGCCGAGGAAGGCCTCCCGGTCGTACCAGGGCCGGTGGCGCTGCGAGGGGTAGTGCTCCTGCAGCAGCCGCACCTTCTGTTCGGCGGTCTCCGGCGAGAGCGGCTGGTAGGCCGCCGGACGGCCGAGGTCGCCGTCCCACTTGACGATCTCGTAGCCGAGCACGAGGTGGTCGCGGAACGCGGTGGGGATCAGCTTCGCCAGGCCCCGGTGGTCCTGGTGGGCGTCGTCGGTGCGCGGGGCCAGCACGAGGTCCGGGTCCGTCGCCGCGCGCAGCTCCTCGACCGCGGCCTTGGCCTCCTCCCAGTGCGCGGGCAGCCGGCCGTCCGGCAGCTTGTGCACGGTCAGCCGCAGGTCGGCGCCCGGGCAGAAGGCGGCGAGCGCGGCCCGCTCCTCCTGCTCCCGGTCGGTTCCGCCGCCGGTGAGCACCAGCGCGTCGACGCGCAGGCCCGGCCGCGCCAGGCACAGCGTCAGCAGGGTGCCGCCGGCGCCGATGGCGATGTCGTCGCAGTGCGCGCCCACCGCCACGACCCGGCCGGGGCGTCCGGCGCCGAGCCGGATCACGCGCCCACCCCGGTGGCGTCCCGTTCCCACACGGCCCACGGGCGCTCGCCGCGGGCGTAGGCATCGTCGAGCGCGGCCCGCTCCTTGACGGTGTCGGTCGGCTTCCAGAAGCCGCGGTGCTGGTGTGCCACCAGCCGGCCCTCCTTGGCCAGCCGCGCGCATCCGTCGGCGACCAGGTCCCCGCCCTCCGGGATGTGGTCGAAGACCTCCTGGCGGAGCACGAAATAGCCGCCGTTCTCCCACAGCGGCATGTCGCTCACCGCGGTGATGCCCCCCACCAGCCCGTCCTCGCCCAGGTCCACGCAGTGGAACGAGGACTGCGGCGGCACCACCATCATCGACGCGCCGGCGTCCCGCCGGGCGAAGGAGTCGATCATCTCCGGCAGCGGGGCGTCGGTGAGCACGTCCGCGTAGTTGGCGAGGAACATCTCGTCGCCGTCCAGGTGGTGCCGCACCCGGCGCAGCCGCTCTCCGATCGGCGACTCGACGCCGGTCTGCGCGAACGTGATCGTCCAGTCGGCTATGTCGGTGGACAGCAGCTCGGTCCGACCGCCCCGCAGCACGAAGTCGTTGGACGTCGTCTCCTCGTAGGTGAGGAAGAAGTTCTTGATGTGGTGGGCGCCGTACCCGAGGCAGAGGATGAACTCCTTGTGCCCGAAGTGCGCGTAGTAGCGCATGACGTGCCAGATCAGCGGGCGTGGGCCGACCATCGCCATCGGCTTGGGCACGTCGTCGGAGGTTCCGTTGCGCATGCGCATGCCGTAACCGCCGCAGAACAGGACGACCTTCATGCCTTGACCTCGACAATGCTCAGTTCCGGTATCGGGAAGACCAGCCGGCCGCCCCACTCGTGCACGTACGACAGCTGCTCGACCAGCTCGGCCCGCAGGTTCCACGGCAGGACCAGGACGTAGTCCGGCCTGTCGGCGGCGATCCGCTCGGGCGGCAGGATCGGGACGCGGGTGCCCGGCGTGAACCTGCCGTGCTTGTAGGGGTTGCGGTCGACGGTGTACGCCAGCAGGTCGGGCCGGATGCCGCAGTGGTTGAGCAGGGTGTTGCCCTTGCCCGGGGCGCCGTAGCCGACGACGGTCTCGCCGCGCTCGGCCGCGTCGATCAGGAACCGCAGCAGGTCCCGGCGGACCTTGGCCACCCGGGCGGAGAACTCGGTGTACCCGGACAGTTCCTGGAGCCCGGCGGCCTTCTCCCGGGCCAGCACGTCGGCGACCCGCGCGGTCGGCTCGCCGGCCGCCTCGGCCGGCCGCGCCCACAGCCGGATCGACCCGCCGTGCGTGGGCAGCAGCTCGACGTCCACGAGCGTGAGTCCGCCGCTCGCCAGCGCCCGGATCGCGGAGGCGACCGTGTAGTACTGGAAGTGCTCGTGGTAGATCGTGTCGTACTGGTTCTCCTCGATCAGGGTCAGCAGGTGCTGCACCTCGATCGAGACCCAGCCGTCGTCGGCGACCAGCGCGCGCAGCCCCCGGGTGAAGCCGACCACGTCGGGGATGTGCGCGTACACGTTGTTGGCCACGACCAGGTCCGCCGGCCCGTGCTCGGCGCGGACGGCCGAGCCGGTCTCCGGGGACAGGAACGCCGTGAGCGTGGGCACCCCCGCCTCCCGCGCCGCCGCCCCGACGTTCACCGACGGCTCGACGCCCAGGCAGCGGATCCCCCGGTCCACCACATGCCTCAGCAGGTACCCGTCGTTGCTGGCGACCTCGACCACGAAGGCGTCGGGGCCGAGGCCCACCCGCTCCACGGCGCCCGCGACGAAGGCGCGCGCGTGCTCCACCCAGGAGGTCGAGAAGGAGGAGAAGTACGCGTACTCCTCGAACGTCTCCTCCGGTGTGATCAGCGGAGGGATCTGCGCCAGCCAGCAGTCCGTGCAGACCCGCAGGTGCAGCGGGTACGCCGGCTCCGGCAGGTCCAGTCGGTCCGCGGCGAGGAAGCTCTCGCACGGCGGCGTCGCTCCCAGGTCGACGACGCTCTCCAGCGCCGTCGAGCCGCAGAGTCGGCATCCTGTCATCTACTGCCCCCATCCCGCTCGCGCGGGCGCCCCCGCCGCGAGCCAGTGCGTACGTCCCCTACCGGCGGCGGGCCGTCCCCGCCGCCGGACCGCCCCGCGATCGCGGCGCGGTACCCCTCCACCAGGTGCTCCAGCCCGACCTGCGGGCTGAAGTCCCGCTCGTACCGGCCCCGGGCCGCCCGGCCCATCGCCCGGCCCAGGGCCGGATCGGCCGTGATCCTGCGCAGACACGACGCGAGCGAGGCGGACTCGCCCGGCCGGTGCAGCAGTCCGGTCACCCCGTCCTCGACGAGTTCGACGAAGGCGCCGTGACCGGCGGCGACGGCCGGGACCCCCGCCGCCATCGCCTCCACGACCACCAGGCCGAACGCCTCCAGCCACGTCGAGGGAGCCACCACGGCGACCGAGCGCGCGACGGCCTCGCGGACCTGCGCGGTGTCGTACAGACCGACGTACCGCACGTCGTCGCGGCCCGCCGCCCAGGCGGTCACCTCCGGCTCCAGCGGCCCCGCCCCGGCGATCACCAGGGGCACCCCCACCCCGCCGCCGGCGGTCAGCTCGTCCCAGGCGGCCATCAGCAGCCGTACGCCCTTGGCCTCCGCGAGCCGGCCCAGGTACAGCAGATGCTCGCCGTCACCCTCCCGGCGCCGGCCCGGGTCGGGGACGAAGTTGTGCTTCACCGCCAGCCGCTCGGCCGGCATGCCGGAGCGCACCAGGACGTCGCGCTGCGCCGCCGAGATGCAGAAGAACCGCTCGACACCGGACCACCACCGCCGCCGGTTCACCACCAGGCTGACCGCGAGCGGCACGGTCGCCGGCCGGGAGTTCCGGTAGCAGCCGTGCCGCACGGCGGGCAGCGGCGTGGACCCGACGCACTCGGTGCACGGCCGGCCGTCGCGCTGCAGCGTGCCCGGCGGACACACCTGGGTGTAGTTGTGCAGCGTCGCGACGGCGGGCACCCCGGCGTCCGCGCAGGCGGCCAGGACCGCCGGCGACAGCAGCGGGAAGACGTTGTGGACGTGCACCACGTCCGGGCGCCCGGCGCGCAGCCGCGCGGCGAGTTCCCTGCGGACCGCCGGGTTCCACGGCACCAGCAGCGGTATCGCGGCCTTGCCCGGCAGGGACCGGGCGGCGATGTCGTCGCTGCGCCGCTCGAACACCTCGACCCGGTGGCCGGCCGTGCGCAGCAGCTCCACCTCCTGGTCGACGACCTTGTTCTCGCCGCTCGGCTGCGCCGAGGCGTAGCGGTTGTGCACCACGAGCACATGCATGGTCAGGCCGCCTCCGATCTTCGGACCCAGCGCGTGACACGCCGCCGGGGGACAGTGGGGGGCGGCAGGGCGCCGGCCTCGGCGGGCACCGCCAACAGCGAGGCGGCCACCGCCAGATGCAGCAGATACGGCGAGGCGTCGCCCAGTCCGGCCTCGGTGTACGACGCGATGCCGCAGTAGCTGATCAGGAAGATCGCGCAGGCCCTCGACAGCGACGGCGGCCGCAGCAGCGCGACCCCGCCCAGCACGACGACGATCGCCGCCACCAGCGTCACGCCGGTCATGCCCTGTTCGTGGAAGACGGCCAGCCAGCTGTTGTCGATCGGCAGCCCGCCGAAGGACTTGTCACCCAGGCCCATGCCGAACAGGTACTCCGAGGTCGTGCGGGGCGCCGCCAGCAGCGCCTCCCAGACCTTGGCCCGGCCGGTGAGGCTGGTGAAGTTCTCCTGGCTCTGCCCGCGCAGGAACCACGACCGCAGCGCGGGCCCGAACCCCACCGCGGCCACGGCGGCGCACAGCACCACCCAGGCGAAGAACCGGCGGGCGGCGGTGCTGGTCAGGAAGAGCGAGCCGATCGCCAGCACCAGCCCGATGAGCATCCCGAGCGTGGCCGTGCGGGTGTGGGTCAGCGCGAGCAGGACGAGGGACGGCACGATGACCAGTGCCGCGCTGCGCCGGTCGGTGCGGCGGCCCAGCAGGAGCAGCACGGACAGCCCGATGATCACCGCCGCGTACTGTCCGATCTGTGGCGGGGTCAGCGGCCACAGCGCCCCGACCAGCCGTCCGCCGTACAGCTCGGGCAGGGCGGCGCCCGGGGAGACGAGAGCGCCCAGGGCCACCGATCCGAGGACCACGAAGTACATCCGGATGTGCAGCCGGACGAACCTCAGCTCACCGTCCCACCAGCGGGTGAGCAGCCACAGCGTGCTGACGAAGAGCGCCAGCCGGGCGCAGCGGAACACCGCGCCGAACCCGGACTCCAGGTCCGCGCTGGAGATCACGCTCGGCACCAGCAGCAGGGTCAGCAGGAACAGGTAGGCGTTGGGGCGTACGCGCAGCCGGGGATTGACCACGAGCGCCAGCGCGAACGCGGCGACCAGCGCGCCCATCGTGACCATCTGGATGAGGGAGCGGGGCAGCGGGACGATCGTCTTCGCCCCGGCGGAGCCGAGCGTGTTGAGGACCAGCAGCCCCCAGACCGTCCCGACGATCTTCGACGTGTGGTCGGTGGCCATGTCAACCGCCCTTCCCGGCACGGTACTTGCTGCCCGTGTCCTGCCGGTACGGCGTGTCCTGCCACTGGGCGAAGTCGAGGACCCGGCTCGGGTCGTGGGCGACGAACCTCCACGGCCCCCGGTAGACGTTGTCGTGCCAGCGGTTGTGCTGCTTGCGCGTGATCGCCTCGGCCACCCGTTCGCCCCGGTAGGGCGACCAGTCCGGATAGGTGCCGTAGTTGGCCAGCACCGCCATGCGGTCGCACTTCGCCGCGCAGTCGAGGACGGACTTGTCCAGCACGAAGCGGTTGTCGTGGACGTCCACCCGCTGGGTCTTCCACCGGCAGTCGTCGTAGAGCGGCGCGGTGGCGATCGCCGGCCGCTTGCAGCGCTCGACGTCCTTCACCAGGAGCGTGCACTCGCCCGAGGAGGTGTTCGCCGGGCTGTTGCAGAACCGGTCCGCGTTCTCCCACAGGGTGATCCCGGACCAGTTGTTCTCCAGCACGTTCCGGTAGATCTCGATCTTGTCCGTGCGGGCCGGGACCCGTGGTTCGCCGCCGGACTCCGAGATGTAGACGGTCGCGAACGGGAAACTGTCGCCGCGTTCGGCGTAGTCGCGGCCCTCGGCCCAGTTGTTCCGCCGGATCCTGTTCTGCCGGACGACCGCGTTGTAGCTGGTCTCGTAGATCAGCGCGGCTCCGTCGTTGGCCTCCAGCAGGTTGCCCTCGATGCGGAAGTCGTTGTTGTTGGTGTCCGCCCACAGCCCGGCTCCGCGGTTGTCGTGCACCCAGTTGCCGCGTACGTCGGCGCCGTCGACGGCCCAGAACTTCACGCCCCCGGTGCAGCCGCAGCCCGGCCGCCGCCGCTCCCAGTCGTCCGTGTTGTTGCCCACGATCTCGTTGCCCTCGACCACCAGGCCGGTGATACGGCCGTCGGCCTTGTAGGCGTTCATGCCGTACTGGCCGTTGTCGCGCAGGCAGTTGCCGCGCACCCGCTGGCGGGCCCCGGCCATCAGCCCGGCGCCGGAGTTGTTCTGGACCGTCGAGTGCTCGATGACCCAGCCGTCGGCCGAGTCGTGGTTGACCACGCCCTCGTCGTGCGGGGCGACGAACCGCTGCACGGTCAGGTGGCGGATCGTGACCTCCCGGGCGCTGCCGCCGAACGCGTACTGGTTGGTCTTCCGCCCGTCGAGCACCGCGCCCGGCGCCCCGAGGTAGGTGTCCCCCTCCTTGGGCAGGACCTGGGCATAGCGGTCCGGCCCGAGCCGGTGCTTGCCCGGGAGCAGCCAGAACGTGGTGCCCGGCGGGTTCTCCTCGGTCTTCACCGCCAGGTCGCCGGGCACGGCGGGGTCGACCGTCACCGCGCCCGCCGGCGCCTTCGACGGCCCGTCCGCGCGCTCGGCGCACACCCCGGCCACGGCCGTGGGCGGTGCGGTGGGCGGCTTCGGCCGCGCGTCCGGCGTGCTCTCACAGCCGGTCGCCGCCAGCAGGGCCAGCACCACGGGTGCCACGGCCCGTGCCCGGTGCCGCCACGTGATCACCAAGCGTCCTCCCTAGCCCCGGAACCCGAGTACGGTGGTGAACCCCTCCACGCCGTCGGCGAAGCCCGTGCCGATCAGCGTGGTGGCGGGTTCCTTGCGGCCGAAGCCGGCCGAGTACCAGCCCAGCGGCGGGTCGCTCTCACCGCGATGCGCGCGCCAGGACAGCTGCCCGGGCAGGTCGAGCACCGCCGAGCGGTCCTCGCCGTCCCGCGTCCAGGTGAGCAGCGCGCGGTGGCCCGCCAGGTCCGCGTCGATCGCCGGGCCGAGGTGGAACGCCAGCCGCACGGCCCGGCGCGGGCCGCGCACCTCGTCGACGACCCGCAGTTCCCGGCTCGCGGCCGTCAGCTCCACCCGGCGGCGGTGCACCGAGGGCGCGTACCCGTCGTGCTCGGCGCACCAGCGGGCCACACCCTCCCCGGACGGGTCGGAGACCAGGACACGGCTGCGGGCCTGCCGCGTCCACAGGAACGGGCCGCCGGGGACGGACTGGTCACCGCCGTCCAGCTCCAGCGTGTTGTGGCCGAGGGTCGACCGGAAGTACCGCCGCCACTCCGGCTGCCCGTGGTAGCAGTACGTGCCCGGGTCGGCGAGCACGTCGACCCCGTCGTGCCGGACCTCCAGGGACAACGCGTCGGCGTGTGCGTGCGCGGCGATGGACAGGAACCCGTGCGGGCCGCCGTCGCAGCGGCACCAGATCCCCTCCGGCCCCCGCAGGACGGTCAGCCCCGCGTCGGCGAACCGGTGCGGCCGGCTCGCCGGGCGGGCCGGCGCCGGCGCCCCCTTCGCCGGGTACGGCCGGACCAGCGCGGCCAGCAGCGGGGTGCGCACGTCGGTGCCGGTCACCGCCGGCCACCAGTCCAGCCGGCCGAACACGGCCTCCCCGGTGGCCAGCAGTGAGCCCCAGCGGTCGGTGCCCGCGCCGTCGACGACCAGACCGTGCCCGTCGTCCGCGTCCCCCTGGCGCGGCGGCCGCAGCCGGTCGTCCACGACGGCCGCGAGCGCGTCCGTCATCCGCAGCAGCACCAGCCGGACCGACGCGGGCACCGGCACGCCCGCGGCGTCCGCCTCGGCCACCGCCGCCAGACCCAGCTCCAGCACCAGCCCGTGATACTCGGTGGCCAGCTCCCGGTTGAGGCCGGAGGGGAAGGTGTTGGCACGCAGCTGCCGCTCCAGCGACCGCAGCGCCTCCGCCCGCCAGCGCCCCGACGCGGGGAACCAGTCGAAGGCGCAGGACGCGGCGAACTGCCCGGCCGCTTCGGCGATCACATGGTTGTTCGCCGACGACCCCCGGCTGGGGAAGGCGGCCAGCCAGCGCTGGTGGTGCCAGATCTGCCGGCGCGCCACCGGGTTGTCCTCGAACAGCCCGGCCGCGCCCGGCCAGCCGTCCAGCAGCCGGCGCACCCACACCCAGGACAGCAGCCGGATGCCCAGCTCGATGCCGCTGGTCCAGTGCACCCCGCGCAGCGGGGCGTTGGCCGACCACCACGACCGCAGATGCGAGGCCACCCGCTCGGCGTACCGCTCGTCCCCGGTGACCGCGAAGGCGGCGGCGAGCACGGTGAGGTACTGATGCCGGGACAGCTCCCAGATCTGCTTGATGTCCCCGACCGCGTCCTCGTCCCGGTACGGCACGTCGAAGGCGTAGCCCCAGGGAGCCCGGCGTCCGGTCTTCGGGTCGTGGCACCAGTCCGGGTCGGCCAGGTCGTCGCGGACCACCCCGAAGAACTCGGCGTGCCCGGCCAGCAGCCGGTCCGCCTCGGCGACCAGACGCTTCGCGGCGTCCGGCGGCACCGCGGCGACGGCCCGCGGGGGCAGTACGGCGGTGAACCGGGCCCCGGTCACGTCCGGGCTCACGGGCGGCACCGACCGCCACCGCCGCCTGCGCACCGTGTCGCCCACCCGGCCGGCGACCTCCTGGGGTCCCATCCGGGACAACCGCCGGAGGTACCAGCCCGGACTCCCCGAGCTGACCGTCACAGGGTCCTCGCCAACGTCACCGGCGCGCCGCCGGCCAGGCCGGCCCCCACGGCGAGGGTGGCCGCCGTGGTGGCGACCAGCGACTCCAGCGGCACCGGCATCGGCCCGCCCGTCCGCACGGCCTTGACGAACGCGGCCAGTTCGGCGTTCTGGCCCTTGTCCCGGGCCTTGGGCAGCCGTGAACTGACCCACCGCTTGCGGTCGTAGACCGAGGCACGGACGAAGTCGTCGAGCCGGAGCACCCTGCCGTCCGCGATCAGGTCCAGCGTCTCCTTGGGGAAGCCGGACGAGCCGCTGGTGACGTAGCTGATGGCCGCGGTGGAGCCGTCCGGGTAGCGCAGCACGACCTGCAGGTCCTCGTTGCCGGGCGTGGCCGTCGCGTACACCGAGACCGGGTCGGCGTCGAGCAGCCAGCTCGCCGTGTCGACGAAGTGCCCGCCCTCGCCGGCGAACCGCGAGCCCTCGGTGCCCTGCCGGAGGTACCAGCTGCCGTGGTCCAGGCGGCCCGCGTTGACCAGGTAGCGCAGGCTCGCCGGTCCGGTCCGGGCGCCGAACCGCTGCTTCGCCTCCCGCAGCAGCGGCGCGAACCGGCGGTTGAAGCCCACCTGCAGCCGGTCGTTGCCGGACTCCTCCACCGCCGCGAGCACCCCGGCCAGCTCCTCCTCGGTGAGCGCCAGCGGCTTCTCCACGAACACGGCCTTGCCGGCCAGCAGCGCCCTGCGGGTCAGTTCGGCGTGCGAGCTGTGCCGGGTGACCACGAACACCGCGTCCACCGACGGGTCGCCGAGCACGGTGTCGAGGTCGGTGGTCGCCCCGGCGAAGCCGAACTTGCGCTGCGCGTTCGCCGCGGACAGCGCCGTCGTGGTGACGACCGTGGACAGTTCGACGCCCTCGCGGCCCGCCAGATGCGGCAGCAGCATCGACGTCGCGTAGTTCCCCGCGCCGACGAACGCCAGCCGCACCGGCGCCCCGGCCGCGCGGGCCGGGGCGGTCCCGGCGCCGCCGCGCCGCACCGCGGGCACGGCCACCGCCGGGGCCACCGCCTCCTCCGGTTTCTCCGGCTCCTCCTTCTGGCCGGGGTACCGGAACAGCACCGCCACGGCCTTCAGGTCACCGTCCTTCAGGCCGCGGTACGTCTCCACCGCGTCGTCGAAGGGGGCCGTGTGGGAGATCAGGGGCTCCACGTCGACCCGGCCGCGGGCGAGGAGACCGAGGAAACACGCCAGGTTGCGGCGCTCGGTCCAGCGCACGTAGCCGATCGGGTAGTCCCGCCCCTCCAGTTCGTACGCCGGGTCGTAGCGCCCGGGGCCGTACGACCGGGAGAACCGGACGTCCAGCTCCTTCTCGTAGTACGCGTTCCACGGCAGGTCCAGCCGGCACTTGCCGATGTCGACGACCCGGCCGCGGTCCCGGCACAGCCGGGCGGCCAGCTCGACGGGCTGGTTGCTCGCGCCGCCGGCCGCCAGGTACACCTGGTCCACGCCGTGGCCGTCGGTGAGTTCGGCGACGGCGTGCGCCACGGCCGCGGAGTCGGGGTCGCCGCAGGCGGCGGCCCCCAGGCGCTCGGCCAGCTCGCAGCGCGCCGGGTCGGGGTCGACCCCGACGACCCGGACGCCCGACGCGGTCAGCAGCTGCGCCACCAGCTGCCCGATCAGCCCGAGGCCGATGACCAGCGCCACCTCGCCGAGCTGCGGCTCGCCCTGGCGGACGCCCTGCATCGCGATCGACCCGACGGTGCCGAAGGCCGCGTACCGGGGCGCGAGGCCGTCCGGCACCGGGGCGTAGAGGTTCTTCGGCACCCAGTTCAGCTCGGCGTGCAGCGCGTGCTCGTTGCCGGCGCAGGCCACGAGGTCGCCGGCCTTCACGTCGTCGATGCCGGCGCCGACCTGCTCGACCACCCCGCACAGCGAGTAGCCCAGCGGTGTGTAGGAGTCCAGCTTGCCCATCACCTTGCGGTAGGTGGGGCCCACCCCGTTGGTGGCCACGCTCTGCACGACCTTGGCCACCTGGTCCGGGCGCGAGCGGGCCTTGCCCACCATCGACATGCCGGCCTCGGACACCTTCATCAGCTCGGTACCGGTGGAGATCAGCGAGTAGGCGGACCTCACCAGCACACCGCCCGGCTTGCGCCCCGGCACCGGCACGTCGAGCAGCGCCAACTCGCCGCTCTTGTAGTTCTGCACTACCTGTTTCACCCGAAGTCCTCTTGTCTCTACGCCGTCAGGGAGCGGTCCGGCCGGAGCCGGAGACCGCGCCGCGATACCAGTACTCGAGGGTCAGCACATGCCACAGATGCTTGGAGTTGTCCCGGTGCCCGGCGGCGTCCTCGGCGACGAGCCGTCGCAGCGCGTCGCGGCGCAGGAAACCGGACCGGACGAGTTCGCCGTCGTTCACCACCTCGCGCACCAGCGGCGCCAGGTCCCGGCTCATCCAGGCCCGCAGCGGGGCGCTGAACAGGCCCTTGGGCCGGTACACGATCTCCCGGGGCAGGATCGAGCAGGCGGCCTCCTTCAGGACGGCCTTGCCCTGCCGGCCGACGATCTTGCGGTCGCCGGGCACGGCGAACGCCGCCCTGACCACCTCGACGTCCACGTACGGGACCCGCACCTCCGTCGACGCGGCCATGCTGGAGCGGTCCGTGTAGGCGAGGTTCAGGCCCGGCAGGAACATCCGGGCGTCGCCCAGGCACATGCGGTTGACGAAGTCGTCGAGGTCGTTGTCCCGGTAGACGTCCGCGTGCTCGGTCAGCACGTCGTCGACCGTCCCGGCCAGGTCCGGATCGATCAGGGCCAGCAGCTCGTCCTGGTCGTACATGGTGTAGCTGCGCCGGAACGCGGTCTCCTCCGGCAGATCGGCGAAGGAGAGGAACCGTTTGGCGAAGCGCACCGACCGGTACCCCCGGCGGGCCGAGGCCACCGGCAGCCGGTCCACGGCCGCGGACAGCCCGCGCCGCAGGGGCCGGGGGACGCGCTGGTAGCGCAGCGCGAGCAGATTGGCCAGGTGCTTGCGGTACCCGGCGAACAGCTCGTCGGCGCCCATCCCCGACAGCATCACCTTGACCCCGGCCTCCCGGGCGGCCGAGCAGATCAGGAAGGTGTTGATCGCGGCGGGGTCGCCGATCGGCTCGTCCAGGTGGTACGTCATCCGGGGCAGCAGGTCGAGCACGTCCGGCGCGATCTCGATCTCGTGCAGGTCGACGCCGAACCGCTCGGCCACCTGCCGGGCGTACCGCAGATCGTCCGGCATCGCCTCGAACCTGGCGTCCTCGGCGCGGAACCCGATCGTGTAGGCGGAGATCCCGGGCCGGTCGCGGGCCGCCAGCGCGGTCAGATAGCTGGAGTCCAGCCCGCCGGAGAGGAACGTCGCCACGGGCACGTCGGACAGCAGATGGCGCCGGGTCGACTCCTCGACGACGGCCGCGAGGTCCGGCTGTTCCCCGGCGAGGGCGCGGTCCCTGCCCTCGGCGGCGACGTCCCGCAGATTCCAGAACCGGCCGCGCTCCACCCGGCCGTCGGCCCGGCACCGCAGCCAGCTCCCCGGCGGCAGCTTCTCCGCCTCACGGAACGCGCACCGTGAGTCCGGCACCCAGTAGTACAGCAGCGAGGCCACCAGCGCCGCGTGGTCCACCTCCAGCGACCTGCCCGTCACGGCGGCCAGCGCCTTCAGCTCGGAGGCGAACACCAGCCCCTCGCCGCGCCGCAGCAGGAACAGCGGCTTGATGCCGAGCTGGTCGCGGGCGAGCACCAGGTCACCGGTGCGCTCGTCGAAGATCCCGAACGCGAACATCCCGCGCAGCCGGGGCAGACAGTCCGTGCCCCACCGCCGCCAGGCCTCCAGCAGCACCTCGGAGTCGGAGGTGCCGCGGAAGCGCACCCCGGCGGCCGTCAGCTCGGCGCGCAGCTCGGGCGCGTTGTACAGCTCTCCGTTGTACGTCAGGGCGAGGCCGTCCGAGACCATCGGCTGGGCCCCGGTCTCGGAGAGGTCGATGATGGCCAGCCGACGGTGCCCGAGGTGCACCTCGCCGTCACCGACGGGGTGGCTGTACCGGCCGGCCCCGTCCGGACCACGATGGGCGAGGACGTCGGTGAGCCGGTCGGTCACGTCCTTGCCGTCGGGCCATCGGTACGTACCTGCGATGCCGCACATGTGCTACCGCGCCTCCTGGTCGCTGTCCGGGACCCGCTCCGCCCACATCGGCAGCCGTTCCGTCCGCCGTCGGCCTGTTCCGTTCGGGCGGCCCTGCCGTTCGTTGCGGCCGCGCGCCGCGCCGTGCGGGCCGTCCCACAGCGTGCCGTCGGTCCGGTCCCGCGGGTCGGGGTCGATCAGTACCACCCCGGCCACCGCGATGTGCTGGTCCGCGAGCTGCCGCGCCACGGTGTGCAGCCACGCGACGCTGCCGTGCCCGGCCCGCACGACGAGCACCGTCCGCGTGCCGAGGTACTGCAGGTCGGTCCACGCCGTGCCGGGCGCCACCGAGCCGACGCCGATCCTGAGGTCCTCGGGCGCCAGGTCCGCGGCTCGCGCGCCGTCGACCACGGCCGGGTCTCCCGGCTTCGGGCGGCGGCCCGCGAGCTGCCGGCCGGGCAGCCCGTCGACGACGGCCACCGGCCCCTCGGCCGCAAGTGCCCTCGCGAGGTCCAGGGCGATCTCGCTCGCGTTGCGGGCACAGCCCAGCTCCAGCAGCGACAGGGGGTCCGTCGAGCCGCGTACGGCGCGGGTCAGGGTGAGGGTGAGCCGTTCGCGTGCGCCCCGGGTCGATCGGCGCCGCCACAGCCAGGGCGACCGGCGGGGCAGCTCCGAGAGGACCGAGGCGCCCAGGTGCGCGGCGATGTCCCGGCGCAGGACCGGGCGGTCCGCCACCACCGTGCCGACCGCGGCCACCGCGAGCCCGAGGGCGAGCCCGAGGGCGAGCCCGATCGCCGCGTCGGTGGCGGCGGTCCCGGGCAGCGAGTGCCGCACCGCGCGCGGCGCGTCCACGATCTGGGTGCCGGCGACCAGTTGGGGTGTGCCGATGCGTGCCTCGGCCGCCCGCTGGTCGAAGTCGGAGATGCGGGAGGTGAGTTCGGCCCGGCGGGCGAAGAGGGACTCCATGTCCGCCGAGGCGGTCGGGTCGCTGTCCGGTGTGCCGTTCCCGATGGCCTTGTTGACCTTGGCGAGGTCGGCCCGTATCCGGTCACGCTGGTCGAGCAGGGCCTTGGCCTCCGCGTTCGCGGCCTCCTGTATCCGCCGCACGTGGTCGGCGACGAACGCGTCGGCCAGTGCCTTCGCACGGGCCACCGCCACCGCGTCGCTCTCCCCGGTCACCTCGATCTGCAGCAGGTTGTTGGTCAGGCCGACGCCGGCGTAGTCCTCCATGAAGTCCTCCGGCTTCTCCGGGGAACCGAGGGACTTCAGGGCCTTGCCGGCGATCCGGGTGGTCTGCAGCAGGGCGACGTCGGTGCGGATCAGCGTGCCGGGGTCGTTGGGCTGGTCCTCCTGGTGCGCGACCAGCACCTTGGTCACCGCGGTCGGCTGCGGCGGCAGCAGGACCGCCACCCCCGCGCCGCCGAGCAGCCCCAGCAGTGCCATGGAGCCCCAGAGCCGGCGCCGCCTGCGCACCGACACCACCAGCCCCTGCAGGTCCAGCAGTGGGGCGGCGGCCGACGACTCCGGAGTCGTACTCGTCGTCACCGTGCACCTCTTCTCGCGTCCTCGCCGACCGCGAACGCGGGCGTCACTGCCTCCGGCGCCGGTCCGGCGGACCGGGCCTTACGCGCCCGGACCGGGCCGGCGAGGACGATGCCGACGATCTCGTGCCTGGCGTCCGCGCACGCCTCGGTGATGCCCGCCAGCTCCCCGGCGGTCCAGCTGCCCGCGCTGAGCACGACCAGGACACCCGACTCGTGGGCGCGGTCCGGCACCATCGGCCGGGCCACCGCAACCCCCACCACCCGCAGCAGCGGATCGCTCCCGGCCTCGACGACGAGCCGTTCGGCGGCCCTGCGGGCGGTCTCGTCGCCGTCCGGGACGACGACCAGCAGCCGCCGGGGGGCCGGCAGCTGCTCCCGCAGGCGGCCGCACACCCGCCGGTAGCGGATCTGTCTGCTGGCCTCGTCACCGGACGTCCGCGGGGCCGGCAGGTCCCACCGGACGTCGACGCCCAGCAGCCGGCGGACGAGTGCCCCCGGGCCACGGCCTCCCGGCCGGTGCGCGGACCGTCCGACAGGTACGTCGACGGCGCCCAGCAGCGCCGAACCCAGCGCCGCCGCGATCTCCGTCCCGGTCCGCAGCCGGCGGCTCATCCGGGCGGCGACGAGATGGCCGGCGACCGTGAGCAGGAAGAACAGCAGGGCCCCGGCGGCGATGAGCTGGGTCCTGGTCGGCGGGGCCTCGCCGACCGGCCGGGCCGCGGATCCCATGACCACCAGGTTGGCGGCCTGCTCGTCGGCAGGGTCGGCCTGGTCCAGCTTGTCGATGGCCTCCTGCAGCGCGGTGCGCAGCTTCGCCAGCTCGGTGCGGGTCTGCACGCTCTCCACGGTCTCTCCCGAACCTGCCCGTTCGGCCAGCTCGGTGATGCGGCGGCTGGTCTTCTTCACGGTCTGCCGCAGTGCCTCGGGAGCCCCGGCCTCGGGGTCGGCGCTCTCGCCCGCGACCTGCTTGGCGAAGGCGACGAACTGCCGGGCCACCTGGTCGGAGAGGTGCTGGGCGCGCTCCGGGGTGTCGGCGGTGCCCGAGATCTTGATGATGTTCCCGTCGGTGGCCTTGGCGCTGACGTGCTCCCGCACCTCGCCGCCGTCGACCCCGGTCCAGCCGAGCGCGGTGGCCGCGCGGTCGACCACCACCGAACTGGTCGCGATCTCCGCCTGTGTCAGCAGCTCGCGCTCCTCCCACGCCCCCGGCAGCAGCACCGACGCCGACGTCGTGTACCGCGGCGGAAGCAGCAGGGAAGTGCCGTGGCCGACGAGCGCGCCCACCACGGTGAGGATGATGAGCAGCCGTCGGCGCCGGCGGATAATCCGCCCGATCGTGACCAGGCGTATCGTGTCATCGCTCAACGGCGCGGCCTCTTTCCCGGCCGGTCCGTGTCGCTCGCGCCCGCCGCGCCCGCCGCGCCCGCCGAGGCCGTGCCGCTCGCCGGGCTCGGGGGACGGTCGCCGCAGGCCGCGGCGTACGCGGCGAGCAGTGACCGCTGGGAGTTGCTCCAGGACAGCGCCCCGCCGATCCGCTCCTGGCCGATCTTGCCCATGCGGGCCCGCTGCTCCGGATCGTCCAGCAGCCCCGCGACGAGCCCGGCGAAGGCCGACTCGTCGTTGGCCGGAGCGTAGACGGCCGCCTCACCGGCGGAGACCCGCGCCTCCCGGAGGTCGAACGACACGATCGGCCGGCCCATGACCATGTACTCCAGCACCTTGTTCATGGTCGACACGTCGTTGAGCGGGTTGCGCGGGTCGGGGGAGAGGCACACGTCCGCGGTGGACAGGTAGCGCGCCAGGTCGGCGTCCGGGATGCGCCCGGTGAACTCCACCCGGTCCGCGAGCCCGAGCCGCCGGGACAGCTCCACCATCGCGTCGAAGGTGTCACCGGCGCCGACGAACACGGCGTGCCAGTCCGTCCGTCCGAGTTCGTCGCGCAGCTTGGCCAGCGCCCGCAGCGCGTAGTCGACGCCGTCCTGCGGACCCATGACGCCGAGGTAGCACAGCAGATGGGGCTTGCCGCGCTTCAACTCCGGCTCGGGCGGCACGGGGTGGAACCGGCCGGTGTCGGGGGCGCTGCGCACCACGAAGACGTCCCCCGGCCGCTTGCCGCCGCGGCGCACCGCGACGTCCCGGTAGCTCTCGTTCGTGGCGAGCACGACGTCCGCGGCCCGGTAGGTCCGCCGCTCCAGCGCGCACACGGCGCGGTAGAGCAGGTCCTCGCCGCGGTCGAACCGCGACAGGTACAGCTCGGGCACCAGGTCGTGCTGGTCGAAGACGAAGCGAGCGCCGCGCCGTTTCATCCACAGGGCCGGCAGGAACAGCAGGTCGGGCGGGTTGCAGGCGTGGACCACGTCCACCGGTCCGACCTTCCGGGCCAGCCGGACCGTGTGCCACAACGCCGAGCCGTACTCCCGCAGATAGCCGGACGGTCCCCCGGTGGCCGCGCGCAACGGGTAGCGGTGGATCCGCACCCCGTCGATCTCCGCCTCGGGTTCGGTGTCCCGCTTGGTCCCCTGCGGGCAGATGACGTGCACCGTCCAGCCCGCGTCGCGCAGTGTCGTGCACTCCTGCCACACCCGCCGGTCGAACGGCACCGACAGGTTCTCCACCAGAATCAGCGCGCGCCGGTCCGGCCGGCTCTCGCGCTTCGTGTCACCAGGCAAGGCCCACGTACCCCGGTTCGGCCCGGCGCGCGTCGGCGTCGGGAAGGTGGACGAGGTCGACGATCACTCGGTCGCCGCCGTGGGGCAGCGCCGACAGCACGGCCGGGTCCCTGGTCCCGACCAGGATCACCTCGGCGTGTTCGAGCACCTCCTCGACGGAGTCCGCGAGCAGCTGCGCGAGGTGCGGCAGCCGGGTCTCGATGTACTCGCGGTTGGCGCCGAGCAACCGGGAGAGGCTCACGTTGGCGTCGTAGATCTTCAGGTCGTACCCCTTGCCGAACAGCCTCTCCGCCAGTTCGACGAGCGGGCTCTCGCGCAGGTCGTCGGTGCCGGGTTTGAAGGACAGCCCGAACAGTCCCGCCCGGCGCCTGCCGGTGCGCTCGACCAGCTCCACCGCGCGCTGCAGATGGTCGGCGTTGGAGGGCAGCACATGGGACAGGATGGGCACGGACACGTCGGCCCGCTGGGCCGCGTGGACCAGGCTGCGCAGGTCCTTGGGCAGACAGGAGCCGCCGAAGGCGAACCCGGGCCGCAGGTAGGCGGGGCTGATGTTCAGCTTGCGGTCGGCCAGGAACACGTCCATCACCTGGTGCGAGTCCACGCCGAGGGCGTGGCACACCGCGCCCAGTTCGTTCGCGAAGCCGATCTTGAGGCCGTGGAACGCGTTGTCCGCGTACTTGATCGCCTCGGCCGTCGGGACCGGCACCCGGAAGACCTCGCCGGGCAGGCCGTCGTAGAGCGCGAGCACCGCGTCGCCGCTCGCCGCGTCGAGTTCACCGATGACGGTCTTCGGCGGGTCGAAGAAGTCCTTGACGCTCGTGCCCTCGCGCAGGAACTCGGGGTTGACCGCGACCCCGATGTCCACCCCGGCCGTGCCGCCGACGTACTTCTCCAGGATCGGCACCAGCAGGTTGAGGCAGGTGCCCGGGAGCATGGTGCTGCGGAACACGACGGTGTGCCGCCCGCCCCGTTCGGCGAGCGCGGCGCCGATCTCCTCGGTGACCCGCTCCAGATACGTGGTGCACAGGCTGCCGTTGGGCTCTGAGGGCGTGCCCACGCAGACCAGCGACACCTCGCTGTCCGTGATCGCCTCACGGACGTCGGCGGTGGCGCGCAGCGCACCGGTCCGCACGACCTCGGCGATCAGTTCACCGATCCGCTCCTCCACCACCGGGGCCTTGCCGTCGTTGACCAGGTCGACCTTCACCTGGTTCACGTCCACCCCGATGACCTCGTGCCCCATGCTGGCCAGGCACGCGGCCGACACGCAGCCCACGTAGCCGAGCCCGAAAACGCTGACTCTCATGACCCGTTCCTCCCCCCAGGCAGGCCCCCACGGCCTGCGTTCCGCTCTTCGGCGGCACGGTCGAGTTGCGGTCCCCGGCGCATCAGTAGGCCCCCTGCCCGTGGATCACCGCGCGCAGCGTCTTCCAGAGGATCACGCTGTCCAGGGCGAGCGACCAGTCCTCCACGTACCGCAGGTCCAGCCGCACCGCCTCCTCCCACGACAGGTCGCTGCGCCCGCTGATCTGCCACAGACCGGTGAGGCCGGGCTTGACCAGCAGCCGCCGCCGGATGTCCGGGCCGTACGCGGCGGACTCCTCCGGCAGCGGCGGCCGCGGACCGACGAGCGACATCGATCCGGTGAGCACGTTGAGGAGCTGGGGGAGTTCGTCGAGCGAGTAGCGGCGCAGCACCGCCCCCACCCGGGTCACCCGCGGATCCCGGCGGAGCTTGAACAGCGGCCCGGCGCCCTCGTTGCGGTCGGCCAGCGCGTCGCGTGCCTTGTGCGCGCCGGTGACCATGGTGCGGAACTTGAGGATGGTGAACTCGCGGCCGTCCTTGCCGACCCTGCGCTGGCGGTAGAACGCCCCACCCCGGCTGTCCATCAGCACGACCAGTGCGACGAGGAGCATCAGGGGCGCGAGCAGCATCAGCAGAATCGTTGCGCCTATGCGGTCGACGACCTCCTTGACCGCCCGGCGGCCCCCGGTGAAGGTCGGCATGCTGACCCGCAGCAGCGGGATCCCGAGCACCGCGTCGACGTGCAGCCGAGGGCCGGCCACCTCCATCAGCACGGGGGCCACGACCATCTCGGCGTCGCTGCCTTCGAGGTTCCAGGCCAGCCGCTGCAGCCGGTGCGGTGACCAGTGCGGGTCCGGGGTGACCGCGACGACGCGGTAGCCGTCGCGGCGGACATGGCCCGCGACGTCCGTCAGTCCGCCGACGACCGGCACCCCGTCCAGATACTCACCGCCGAAGCCGAGGCCGTCCGTGATGCACACCGCGTCCACCCGCCAGCCCAGGTGCGGGAGCTTGCGTGTCCGGGCGATCAGATCGCGCACGGTGGCCGGGCTCCCGGCGGCGAGCACCGGTCTCAGACAGCGCCCCTCTTTGCGCTGTCTGTGCAGCGAGAGGCGCAGCAGATATCGCACGGTCATGGTGACCAGTGCGATCGCGGGAATCGCGACGAAGATCCAGAGTTTGATGTTGCGCGAGGTGAGAGCGATTCCGCCGAGTGCCAGTACGACGGTCGCCGTGAAAAGCGAGCGTCCGAGCCGGCGGAATTCCTCGGCACCCTGGCCGAGTACGGCGGGAGCCCATGCCCGGCTCACCGCGAGCGCACCCAGCACCAGGAGTTCGGTGCCGAATGCAAGAATTCCCCATTTCTCGTGCCAGTCGGCCGCGTCCCGGGCCCCGAAGAAATTGCCGATCGCCGCCACCACGATGGCCGTGGCCACGGTGTCGCTCATGATCACGGTGCGGCGGTACCGCTGCTCCCACTCGATCGTGATCCGGCTGATGGCCCCGCCCGCCAGACGCCCCCGCGCCGACGGAAACGGGCTGACCAATTCCCCTTGCCGCACAGAACCCCCCAAGGTTCCCAGTGGTTCGACGTGTTCGCCGCACACTGTTTCCTCGCCCCGGGAGACCCCCGCCCCCCGTACCGTCCCTCCCCTCGGGAGGCCCCCGCCCCCGCGTCGCGCTGTCTTTCCTCCGGGAGGCCCCCGCCTCCCGCACCTGACATCCCGGCCGTGCCGGTGCTACTCGGACCACTCACCCCGGCGGTGGTGGACGCATACGGCCTGCGGGCTTTCGAGGCGCGCGAAAACTCTCGAAATCCCGGGTGCTCCCCACACCCAAGGCCCAGTCCCGGCTCCGGGAATGATCACCCCCACGGCCGGCGGTGGGGTCACGAAAACATGCCTTCCCTAGCGCCGGACCTATAGATCATTAACGGTCGCCTCGTGTCCGAACAGCTGAAGCACGGTCAATCTAGACCATCGGGACCAGTCTTGAAGAGGGGAAGTGTGTAATTTGTATTCAAGCTTTGGGGCTGAAACGACCAACGATGGCCGCCTATGGGTGCCTTTACGCCATCGGGTGTTTCGGATGCCTCACCCGGCCCCCCCGACTCGGCTTCCGCGGCGCCCGGTTCGGGCTCTCATTTCCGCTGGTCACGGCGGGCGGCCGAGCCGTCCGGGTGTCCGGGCGGAACGGCGTGATCGATCAGCCCCGTGAGGCGCGCGACTTGATCGCGCCGGTGCTCCGAAGGCACCTGCTTCGCGCCCGGGTCGGCCTCGCTCCCCGCGGCGCCGGACCGAAACGACCGCCGTGACCGTCTCGGGCGCCACTCTGTTCGACCGGCGCACCGCACCGCCGAGATGTGCCGGCGGCGCCGTCGCTCAGCCCGCGCCGGGCGTCGCGCGCAGGTCCGGGGCTTCGGAGGAGGGGCGGGTAGGGGTCGCCGACGGCTCGGTGGGCCGGTCCGACCGTCCGACGGCCTCGGACGGGCCCGCCGACGGGCTCGCCGACGGCACGGTGGTCTCGGCGCCGGTCCTGGTGGGCCGGGTCGAGGGGGCCGGGGTCGGGCGCTGCTCGTCGGGCGGGGGAGTGCCGGGGGCACCGGAGTCCGACGGGGCGGGGGAGGGGCTGCCGGTCGCGGGGGGCGGGGCCAGGGGGACCGAGGGGGAGGCGGGGGCGTCGCTCCCGGCGAGGCGCACCGGCAGGACGACGAGCACGACGGCCGCGCAGGCGGCGGCGGCGCCTGCCGCGGCCCGGACCAGCCGGCGCCGGGCGGCGGCGCGGCGGACGGTCTCGAACTGGCCGGGGGGCGGTCCGAGGTGGACGGCGGGGGGACGCAGGACGACGGTGAGCGGGTCGTCGTCGGGCTCGGACCCCGGGCCCTCGTCAGGGCGTGTGGTCAAGGCTTCTCCTCAGATGGGCGCGGAGCAGTTCGCGGGCCGCGTGGAGGTCGGCCTTGACCGTTCCCTCCTTGCGTCCGGTCAGCACGGACACCTCCCGGATCGGCATGTCAGCGTAGTAGTGCAACAGGATCGGCACGCGCAGCCGTTCGGGCAGCGACTGCACGAGCAGCCGCACCGAGGGGTCGGACGCCTCGGCGTGGTCGGGCAGCGGACGCACCGAGGCCTCGGCGGTGGCCCGGCGCATCGCCCTGCGTTCGCGTTCCGTCTTGCGCCAGTGGTCCCGCACCAGGTTGGCAGCGGTGACATAGAGGAAACCGTGCGGCTCCGCGACGGACGTCCAGCGGGCCCACAGCCGTGTGAACGCCTCCGACGCGATCTCGTGGGCCGTCCCGTCGTCGTCGACGAGCCGACGGCACCAGCCGGCGAGGCGCGGATAGAGGGCGGCGAACAGTTCGGACGCGGCCTTCTCACGGGACCGTTTCAACGCTCTCCATGGTCGTGATGGTGCGGCGAGCGGCAGCGGGGACGGGCCGGCCGCGAGATCCGGGGGCGGGCCGGGGGTCACCGGGCCGGGGGGCTCAGCGTGGCGAAGACGATCACGTTGTCGCGGTACTCGTTCCCCGTGCGCGGACCCCCGCAGGTGACCAGGCGCAGTGCGGGACGGTCCACGTTCCCGTAGACCTCGTCCGCCGGGAAGGCGGACTTGGCGACCGTCGTCACGGCGTCGACGGTGAACTCCGGTGCCGTGCCGTTCTCCAGGCGCGCCTCGATCCGCTCGCCCCGCCGCAGCATCGCGAGCCGGCGGAACACCCCGTCGCCGTGACGGCCGACCGTGACATGGCCCAGGATCACCGACGGGCCGGTCTGTCCCGGGGTCGGTGAGTGCTCGTACCAGCCCGCCCGGTCGTGCGCCGTGATCGGCGGCACCTCCACCGTGCCGTCCGGGGCCAGCCCCAGCCGGATGAGAGGGGTGTCCACCCCGATGCCCGGTATCAGCAGCCGGACCGGGACCGAACGGCCGAAGGGGCGTACGGCGCCGGTGGCGGTGGCGGACGGGGAGGCCGGGGGTGACGAGGCCGCGTCGCCCGCGGGGGGCGCGGTCGTGGTGCGGTCGGTCCGCCGGTCGTCGCAGCCCACGAGCAGCGAGGCCGCCGCGGCGGCGGCGAAGGCGCGCCTGGAGAACAAGGTCACGCCCCGTTCGCCCGCCGGCGGCGCAGCAGCACGACGGCCGCGCCGCCGCCGACGAGTACGGCGGTGGCGCCCGCACCGGCCAGCACGCCCGCGCTGCCGGATCCCTCCGAGCCGGTCGCCGCCCCCGTGTCGGGCGCGCCGCTGGGAACGACGGAGACCTGGCTCGGCACCGGGCTCGCGTCACGGCGGTCCGGGGCCTTGGTGGGTTCGGTCGCCCGCGAAGGCTCCTCGGCCGGGGCGGAGGGGACCACGCTCGGGGCCGCGCTCGGTGCGGTGGATGCCTCGCGCGGAACGACGGTCGGGCTCGTGTCGTCGGCGAACGCGGACGGCGCGGTCGCCAGCACGGCGGTGAACACGAGTGCCGTGGCACTGAGGACGGTTCGGCGCATGGGTCGCTCTCTCTCGTCGGGCTCAACGGGCCGTGCCCGCCGCCGGGTTCGGCGGGGGCGGCGGCTTCGTGTGCCGCCCGGCCGGTCACCGGCACGCGGCGGCATCACATGTCGAGCGGAGAGACGAGACAGGGAGGAGACGCGTTGTAAAGAGATGGCAAAGCCGTGGGGGGAGGGGAGGGGCGGAGGAGGGAAGGGGGCGGAGGGGCGGAGGCGGGGAGGGTGCCCGCGCTCAGTACACGTCCCGGACGTACCGCTTCTCCGTCGCGAGCTGCTTCACGTACGCGGCGGCCTCGTCCTCGGTCATCCCGCCGTGGGTGACCGCGACGTCCCGCAGGGCCCGGTCCACGTCCTTCGCCATGCGGGACGCGTCGCCGCAGACGTAGAAGCGGGCGCCGTCCTGGAGCCAGTGCCACAGCTCGGGCCCGTGCTCGCGCAAACGGTCCTGGACATAGACCTTGGCCCGCTGGTCACGGGAGAAGGCGGTGTCCAGCCGGCTGAGCACACCCGACTCCTGGAGGTCCGCCAGCTCCTCCCGGTAGTAGAAGTCCGTCGCCCGGTGCTGCTCCCCGAAGAACAGCCAGTTGGGCGCCCGGTGTCCGAGGGCCCGCCGTTCCTGGAGGAAGCCGATGAAGGGGGCGACGCCGGTCCCCGGCCCGACCATGATCATGGGGGTCACCGGGTCGGCGGGCGGCCGGAAGTGCGGCGAGCGCTGCACGAAGACCGGCACGTCCAGATCCGCCTCGCCGTCCGCGAGGAAGGGCGAGCAGACCCCGCCCCGCGGGCGTCCGCGCAGGTTCTCGTACCGCACGACCGACACCGTCAGCGAGACGTGGTGCGGGTCGACGAGCGGGCTCGACGAGATCGAGTACAGCCGGGGCTGAAGCCGCTTGAAGACGCCGGCCCACTCCTCGGCGGAGGCCCGCACGGCGAACTCGGCCACCACGTCCACGGCCTGCCGGCCCCATGACCACTGGGCCAGCCCGTCCTTGTTGTCCGGGCGCATCAGCTTCTTCAACTCCCGGTTGTCCCGCGTCCGTTCGGAGACGAAGCGGAGCAGGTCCGGGGTGATCCGGGTGATGTCGAGATGCCGGTGCAGGGCCTCGGCGAAGGACACCTCGCCCACCCCGGCGGCCTCCACCGGAGCCGAGCCGTCCAGGCCGGTCACCGCCAGCCATTCCGCCACCAGACCGGCCGAGTTGACCGGCCGCACCCCGAGCGCGTCGCCCGCCTCGTACGACAGGCCCGTCCCGCTGGTGTCGAAGGTGAAGCGGCGCACCTCCTTGCCCGCCCCGGGCAGGCTGAGCAGCCGGTTGCCGACCAGCCGGGCGGTGGCGGTGGCGGGCTTGGCGGAACGGACGGGCGCGGGCGCGGGGGCGGGGGCGGCGAGCTGCGGGGCGACAGGAACACCGGCGGCCCCTGGCGTCGCTGTCCGAGTCCCGGGCGCACCCGCGTCCGTCTCCGTGGCCAGCGCGGTGATGACCTGGCCGAGCCAGGCGTCCGCCGACGGTTCGTAGTCCGGCTCGCAGTCCGTGCGAGGGGCCAGCCGCACCGCGCCCAGCTCGTCGAGCCGGGCGTCGAGGCGGCGCCCGTGCCCGCAGAAGTCGTCGTAGGAGGAGTCGCCGAAGGCCAGTACGGCGTAGCGCACCCCGTCCAGGCGGGGGGCCTCCCGGTGGGAGAGCGCGTCCCAGAACCCGGAGCCGTTGTCGGGCGCGTCGCCGTCCCCGAAGGTGCTGGTGATCAGCAACAGGTCGGCCCCGACCGGCAGTCGCTCCGGCTCGGCCTCGTCCATCCCGACCAGGGTGGCCCGGTGCCCGGCGGCTCCCAGATGCTCGGCGGCCGCCACCGCGAACTCCTCTGCCGTCCCGGTCTGTGAGGCCCACAGCACCACGACCTCACGCCCGGCGGTGCCGGTGCCGGTGCCGGTGGCGGGTGTGGGGCCCGGGTCCGCCGACCGCGAGTACATCCCGGCGAGCACCCCGTTCACCCACAGCGCGTGCTCGGGGCTGAACGGCGCGTCCACCGGCAGCACGGGCACCCCCCGCACCCCGGAGCCGAGCCCGGCGAGGAAGCCGGTGAGGTACTGGCGTTCCTGGGCGGAGAGCACGGGCGGGGGCGAGGGTTCGAGACCGAAGACATCGGCACCGGGGGTGATCGCCGCAGCCGTCACCGACGGCGGTGCGGTCACGGTCGCCGGAACGGCCACGGCAGCCGGGGCCACGGCACCCGGCGCGGTCACCGCAGCCGGAGCCCGTACCGGCGCGGCCACCTTCGCCAGCGACACCGCGCACACCTTCAACTCCGGCTGGAACGACAGCGGATCCACCGCGTCGCTCGTCACCGCGTTGATGCTCAGGTACTCCCCGAACAGGTCGTTCCAGTGGAACGGCGCGAACACGCAGCCGGGCATCACGCGGTCCGACACCACCGCCGGGAGCACGGCACGCCCCCGCCGCGAGGCGACCTCCACGGAGTCCCCGTCCCGCAGGCCCAGTTCGTCCGCGTCCTGCGGATGCACCTCCACGAACGGCCCGGGGTTCAGCTTGTTGAGCTTGGCGACCCTGCCCGTCTTCGTCAGTGTGTGCCACTGGTGCTGCAGCCGCCCGGTGTTGAGCACGAACGGATAGTCGTCGTCCGGCATCTCGGCGGCCGGCAGGTGCGGCCGGGCATGGAACACGGCCCGTCCGCCGGCGGTGGGGAAGAGGAGCTCCCCGTCCGCCCCGGCCCCGGCGTACCGGATCGGATTGCGCGCCGGTCCGTCCGCCGCCGCCGCGGGCCACTGCACGGAACCCGACCGCAGCCGCTCGTAGCTCACACCCCGCAGATCCCACCCGGTCTTCGGGTTCCACGCCCGCTTGATCTCTTCGAAGACCTGCTCGGCGGTGTCGTACGAGAACCCCTTCTCGAACCCCATCTCCCGTGCGACGGAGGCGATGATGCGCCAGTCGGCCATCGCCTCGCCCGGCGGGTCGGCGGCCGCGGCGGCGAGCGTGAGGTTGCGTTCGCTGTTGACGAGGACGCCCTCGGACTCCGTCCACAGGGCGCCGGGCAGGACGACATCGGCGTACGCGTTGGTCTCGGTGTCGGCGAAGACGTCCTGCGTGACGACGAACTCGGCGGCCTCCAGGCCCTCGATCACGGTCCTGCGGTTGGAGACGGAGGCGACCGGGTTGGTGCAGATGATCCAGCAGGCCCTGATCTCCCCGTCGGCCATCTTCCGGAACATCTCGACCGTGCCCTTGCCGACCCCGTCGGAGCGCAGGCTGTCGGGGGCCAGCCCCCACAGCTCCTCGACGAACGCCCGCTCCTCGTCCACCAGCACGGACCGCTGCCCCGGCAGTCCCGGGCCCATGTAGCCCATCTCGCGGCCGCCCATGGCGTTCGGCTGCCCGGTGAGCGAGAAGGGGCCGCTGCCCGGCCGGCAGATCGCGCCGGTCGCCAGATGCAGGTTGACGAGCGCGTTGGTGTTCCAGGTGCCGTGCGTGGACTGGTTGAGCCCCATGGTCCAGCAGCTCGTCCACTCGGTGGCCTCGCCGATGAGCCGGGCCGCCTCGCGGATGTCGTCCTCCGGGATGCCGGTGATCGCGGCGACGGCGTCCGGGGCGTAGTCGGCGAGGAAGCCGGGCATCGCCTGCCAGCCCTCGGTGTGGGCGGCGATGAAGTCGGGGTCGGTGTGCCCGTTCGCGTGCAGCAGATGGAGAAGTCCGTTGAGCAGGGCCAGATCGGTTCCCGGACGTATCCGCAGGAAGAGATCGGCCTTCTCGGCCGTCGCCGTGCGGCGCGGGTCGACGACGATCAGTTTCGCGCCCGCCTTGACCCGGTCCATCATCCGCAGGAACAGGATCGGGTGGCAGTCCGCCATGTTCGAGCCGATGACGAGGAAGACGTCCGCCCTGTCGAGATCCTCGTACGAGCCGGGCGGCCCGTCGGCGCCCAGGGACAGCTTGTAACCCGTGCCCGCGCTCGCCATGCACAGCCGGGAGTTGGACTCGATCTGGTTGGTGCGGATGAAGCCCTTGGCCAGCTTGTTCGCCAGGTACTGGGCTTCGAGGCTCATCTGGCCGGAGACGTAGAACGCGAACGCGTCGGGCCCGTGCTCGTCGATGATCGCGCGCAGCCGCCGGGCGGTCTCGGCGATCGCGTCGGAGACGGGCGCGGGGACCGGCTCGTCGCCCCGGTCGTCCCGTACGAGGGCGGTGGTGAGGCGGCCGGGCGCGGCCAGCATGTCGGCCGTGGTGGCGCCCTTGGTGCACAGGCGGCCGAAGTTCGCCGGGTGCGACTTGTCGCCCGTCGCCCTCAGGACCGTCCGCCGGCCGTCGGGACCCATCCCGACGTCCAGGAGCATGCCGCAGCCGACACCGCAGTACGAGCACACGGTCCGCACCTGGGTCGTGGTGCTCTGCGGGCCCTGTGCGGCCACGGGCGGCCCCTCTCTGTCGGCGTCCGGGGTGTCCGGTCGGTCGTCCGAACCGGTCCGCCGGCGCTGTCCGGTACGGCGGACCGGTTGCTTCTCTGGTACGGCGGAGGGTCGGCTTCCGCTCAGCTCCGGGGTGTCGCCCGGCAGGTCCGATCGTACGAATTGCCCGTTACGCCTGTGTCACATGACCTGATCATGAGGCGTTACGCCTGCCACACAGGACCGCGCAAGGGGCTGTGAGGGCGGGTTCCGGCCGTTGTCCCGGAAGCAGGGGTCGCGGTCCGTGTCGTTGTTGGGCCGAACGGGTGACCATGCGTAAGAATTGGCTGATGCAGTCATTCAGTGCGAGCCAGGGGGAAGGCCGGTGAACAGGGTGAACAGCCACGATGTCACCGACGAGCAGTGGGAGGGGCTCGCCCAGGTCGTGCCGTTGCGAGGCCGGGACGCCTGGCCGTCCGCGGTCGGCCACCGGACCATACCGGAAGCCGAGACGGAGGCCCGCCGCCGCTTCGTGGTGCTGCGCGTCAACGTCTTCGCCGACGCCCGTGACGTGGCGGAAACGCTGATGGCGGGCATTCCGGTGCTGCTGGATCTCTCCGGCGCGGAGACCGACACCGCCAAGCGCGTACTGGATTTCAGTACGGGGGTGGTTTTCGGCCTCGCCAGCGGAATGCACCGCGTGGACAGAAACGTGTTCCTTCTCACCCCGCGCGGCACCGAGGTGCGCGGGCTGATGGAGGGGGCGGGGGTTCCGGGCGTCTGAGGCGGGGCGGTTGGGCTTGAGCGCGCCGGGGGTGGGCGGCGGGTCCGGCGCCTGTGGCCGGGGCGCGCGGCTCCTGGGGCGCAGGCGGGCGGGGCGCGCGACGGGGGACGTCACGGGCCGCGCCGGGCCGCTCCGGTGCGATGGGGGCGCGGACGAGAGCCCGGTGCGGTTTGAGACCTCGATTCCTGGGGCGAGACCCGGGCGCGGCGTTGAGGCACGCGTGCGGCGCCAGGCACCGGGGCGACCGATGTGACGCACCGCGCCGGGGCTGCGCAGCGGCGCCCGCCGTAGAGCGCGCTCGACCTGGGCCGGGGCCCTCGCTCTCCGGCGATCGCGGCCCCTTCGAGACTCTCGTCGTCGGTCTTCGGCACTCCCACGCCCCGGTCCGGGGCACGTGAGGCCGGTCTTCGAGATTCCGGCGCTCTCCGACGGTCGTTCGGCCGCCCGTTCTCCGGGTGCGGGGCGCGGCGCCCGGGGGCGGGGTCCGCCGCTCGCGATGTCGGCGGGGCGCTTGCGCCGGGGCGGGGCGCCCCTCGGCCCGTCGAGGGCGCTCCCTCGATCGTAGGAAGATCCACTCGGCGGAACGGTTCGCCTGGCGAACAGGCTCCTACTGTCCGCATATGACCGTGTCATCCCTGTCGTCGATGCCGCCCGGCGCGGACGCCGGACCACGTCCGGAACGGCCGAGGGTCATCGAGTTGCGGCTCTCCGCCTTCGCCGGACACCGGGGCGCCTTCCTGCCGCTGGGCCCCCTGACCCTGCTCGCGGGCCGCAGCGGCAGCGGCAAGACCACCGCGCTCCGGGCGTACGAGGCGCTGGCGAGACTCGGCGGTGGTGCCCACCTCGACGAGGCGTTCCCCGACCCGCGCGGCTGCGTCCCCGAACGGGCCCGCCCCGACGCCCAGCGGCGACGCGGCTTCCGCATCGGCTGCACGACCGACGGCCCCGAAGGCCCCGTACACCTCGACATCGCCGTACAGGCCGAGCCCGAACTCCGCATCGTGGGGGAGCGGTTGACGTCCGGCGGCCTCACTCTGCTGCAGACGGCACTCGTCGACCCGAGCCGCCCCGTCGTCCAGGCCTCCTGGCACACGGCCGGCACCTCCCCGGTCACCCGCGGCCCGCTCCCCGACGACCGCCTCGGCACCGCACTGCTCCCGCTGCGGGTCGCCGGGAAGACGGACGGCCAGCGCCAGGTCCTCGCCGCCGCCGAGCAGACGGTCGTCGCGCTCCGCTCCGTCTACGCCTGCGATCCGCGCCCCGGCCGGATGCGCGCCGCCGTACCGCTCGGCTCCGGCCGGCTGCTGCGGGGCTGCGACAACCTCGCCGACGTGCTGTGGCGTACGCGCACGGAGTGCGGCCGACGGCACGCGCTGCTCGTCGGGGCCGTGCGCGACGGCTGCGCGGGCCCCGTCCTCGACCTGCTGGCCGAGCCGCTGCGCGACGGCGCGGTACGGGCGGTGCTGGACCGGGGCGACGGCGTGCGGACGGCCCTGGGCCTGCTCGGCGACGGGGAGCTGAGGTATCTGGCGCTCGCCCTCGTGCTGTTCACCGGACCCGGTGTCCTGGAGGTCGACCCGGTCGCGGAGGTGCCCGCGGCGCTGCAGACGCTCACGGTCCTGGCCGACGGCCTCGACCGGTCCCTCGACCCGCGACAGGCCCTGGAGCTGGTGCGGCTGGCGGCCCGGATGTGCGAACGCGGCCACATCCGGCTGGCCGGCGCGGTGAGCGACGCCTCCTGGGCCGCCGGGCTGACGGGAGTGACGGTGGTAGACCTGAACCGTGAGAGATTCTGAACCCGCCCGGGAGTCCGCGCGAGAACTCGACGTGGCGACCCTGCAACGACGGCTCGCCGATTTCGCCGCCGCCCGCGACTGGCGGCGCCACCACACGCCCAAGAACCTGGTCTCCGCGCTGAGCGTGGAGGCGTCCGAACTCGTCGAGATCTTCCAGTGGCTGACACCGGAGGAGTCCGCGCGCGTGATGGCGGACCCCGGGACCGCCCACCGCGTCACGGACGAAGTGGCGGACGTGCTCGCCTACTTGCTCCAGCTCTGCGAGGTGCTGGGCATCGATCCGCTGGCGGCCCTGGACGCGAAGATCGACCGCAACGAGCGGAGATTCCCGGCACCGGGGCGGCCCTGACGACGCTCGGCCGCGCCCGACCGTGCCGGACGGCACCCCTCTCTCCCCATTGTCACTCTCCGGAGTCAAAAAGTTCTCCACAGCCGACTTGTTATCCACAGATTTCAGACTTCCTCTGGCTTTCCGTCTCAGCGTCACTCACTGTGGGTAATGAACAGGCAGGAGTTCAGGCGGACGTGCGAGAGCGCGTCGGGACAGTCGGGGGCAGCGCATGGATGCGGTGCGGCTCATCATGGCGAGCAGGCGTGCACTGGCGGGCAGCGCCGAGGGGCCGCAGCTCATGGCGGAGGCGTGGCAGTCCTATGCCCTCGCCCAGGCGATCGGCAGCCGGCTCGCGGTCTCGGGACCTCCCGAACTGCGCGGCGAGGCCCTCGGGTTGACCGAACTGGCCGGCAGCGGCTGCGGCATACTCGGCGCACCCGCGCTCGGTGTGGGCGACTTACGCGCCGCCCAGCTCACGGAGTTGGGCGACGCCCATGATTCGCTCGTGCGGCTCGGCGTCCTCCTCGGCGAGGTCGGCATCGCTCTCGTCGGCCTGGCCAGCGGCGCCGGCGACGAGGCGACGTACTGGCAGTGCATGGAGGCGATCGACGCGGCGGACGAGGCCCGGGACCGCGTCCTGGAGATGCTGCGACGCCTGGCGGTGCGGGACCAGGTCCTGTCGGAGCGGGACGCGGCCGCCGGATGACCGCGCGACGCGTCCCGACAGGGCGAACGCCCGGCCGCCCGGGGGCGGCGAGGGATCAGACGGCGCCGCTGTCCTCCGCGGCGGCGGCCCGCGGCGCCGACAGATCCGCGTCGAGCTGGGACAGGTCCGCGTTCAGGGCAGCCATCAGCTCCTCCATCTGCTGGAGCAGACCCTTCGGTTGCGCAGGCACGGCAGCCTGCTCCGGCACGGCTTCCTGGGACATGTGACGGCCTCCTCGGCCCTCGCCCCCGAGGGGGCACGTGTGCGTACGTCCCGGCAGCGGCCGCCGGCGACGGGTGCCGGGCGGTCCGGCTCCTCCCGAGCAACGACCACCGTTCCCGCCGGTCACTGGAGCGTGCCCGCCCCACGTGCCGGAGCGGCGCATTTTCACCCGACCGTGGCCCCACGGCACCGGCGGGACCGGTGCCGTCGACCGGGGCCCGAGCATGCAGGATGGAGGTATGGATCTTCGCATCTTCACCGAGCCCCAGCAGGGGGCCACCTACGACACCCTCCTCACCGTCGCCAAGGCCACCGAGGACCTGGGCTTCGACGCCTTCTTCCGCTCCGACCACTACCTCAGCATGGGCTCGTCGGACGGCCTGCCCGGCCCCACCGACGCCTGGGTCACGCTGGCCGGACTCGCCCGCGAGACCAAGCGCATCCGCCTCGGCACCCTGATGACCGCCGGTACCTTCCGGCTGCCCGGCGTGCTCGCCATCCAGGTCGCCCAGATCGACCAGATGTCCGGCGGCCGTGTCGAACTCGGCCTGGGCGCTGGCTGGTTCGAGGAGGAGCACAAGGCTTACGGCATCCCCTTCCCCAAGGAGAAGTTCGGCCGCCTGGAGGAGCAGCTGGCCATCGTCACCGGCCTGTGGGCCACGGAGATCGGCAAGACGTTCTCCTACGAGGGCACCCATTACCAGCTGACCGACTCGCCCGCGCTGCCCAAGCCCGCGCAGGCCAAGGTGCCGGTGCTCATCGGCGGCCACGGCGCGAGCCGTACCCCGCGGCTCGCCGCGCGCTACGCCGACGAGTTCAACATGCCGTTCGGCTCGATCGAGGACAGCGAGCGCCAGTTCGGCCGGGTCCGCGCGGCCGCCGAGGAGGCCGGCCGCAAGGGCGACGACCTCGTGTACTCCAACGCCCTGGTCGTCTGCGTGGGCAAGGACGACGCGGAGGTCGCCCGCCGCGCCGCCGCGATCGGCCGCGAGGTCGACGAGCTGAAGGCCAACGGCCTCGCCGGCTCCCCGGCCGAGGTCGTCGACAAGATCGCCCGGTACCAGGCCATCGGCTCCCAGCGCCTCTACCTCCAGATCCTCGACCTCGACGACCTGGACCACCTGGAGCTGATCTCCGGCCAGGTGCTCTCCCAGCTGTCGTAGCGCGAACGAAGGCCCGCCCTCCCGGGAACGGGCGCGCCCTCCCCGCAAACGCGCCCCGCCCCAGGACGCGCTCCCGTCCCCTCTCCGAGCGCGGGAGCGCGTCGGCACGCGGCCGGAAGGAGGCGGTGGAGGGGGCGGAAAATGCCTGAGTGCGGCCCGGACCGGCCTGTACGTTGGAGGCGCGCGCCGAAACGAGACGATGCGCAGGTATCCGCAGTTCAGACGCCTACTCCTCGACCAGGGCATCCGCCCCGGACAACTCATCACGAGGCCACCCCACCGTGTTCCTGACGATCAGTACCACCGGTACCCCAGAGCGCCCCGCGACCGATCTCGGCTTCCTGCTGCACAAGCATCCCGACCGGACGCAGGCGTTCTCCACCTCCTACGGCAAGGCACACGTCCTCTACCCCGAGGCGGACGCCGAGCGGTGCACGGCCGCGCTGCTGCTGGAGGTGGACGCGGTGGCGCTGGTCCGGCGCGGCAAGGGCAAGGGCCGCGGCGGGGCACCGGACGCGGCTCTCGCGCAGTACGTCAACGACCGCCCGTACGCGGCCTCCTCCCTCCTCGCCGTGGCGCTGAACGACGTCTTCTCCAGCGCCGTGCGCGGCCAGTGCAAGGCCCGGCCCGAACTTCCGGAGCAGACACGCCCGTTGCGCGTCGAGATACCCGCGCTGCCCGCGCGCGGCGGCCCGGACCTCGTCGTCGCCCTGTTCGCACCGCTCGGCTGGACCGTCACCGCCGAGCCGGTGGCGCTTGACTCCGCGTTCCCGGAGTGGGGCGCCTCCCGCTACGTTCGGCTGGTCCTGGAGTCGGAGTCGCTGACCCTGGCCGAGGCACTGCGCCACCTGTACGTCCTGCTGCCGGTCCTCGACGACACCAAGCACTACTGGGTCTCCTCGGACGAGGTCGACAAGCTGCTGCGCGCGGGCGAGGGCTGGCTCCCCGCCCACCCGGAGCACAAGCTGATCACCAGCCGCTATCTCTCCCGCCGCTGGTCGCTGACGCGGCAGGCCATGGAGCGCCTGGAGCTCGTACGGCTCGCGGAGGCCGACGACAGCGAGGTCGAGGCGATCGACAACGCCGTCGCCGAGACCGCGGACGGCGAGGCCGAGGGCGAGGAGAAGCCGACACCGCTCGCGGTGCAGCGGCGGGACGCGATCCTCGCCGCGCTCCAGGAGTCCGGCGCGGCGCGGGTCCTCGACCTGGGCTGCGGTCAGGGCCAGTTGCTGCAGGCGCTGCTCAAGGACGTCCGCTACACCGAGATCGTCGGTACGGACGTGTCCATGCGCGCGCTCACCATCGCCTCGCGCCGCCTGAAGCTCGACCGCATGGGCGAGCGCCAGGCCGCCCGCGTACAGCTCTTCCAGAGTTCCCTCGCCTACACCGACAAGCGGCTCAAGGGGTACGACGCGGCCGTGCTCAGTGAGGTCATCGAGCACCTCGACCTGCCCCGGCTGCCCGCCCTGGAGTACTCCGTCTTCGGTGCGGCCCGGCCGAGGACCGTCCTCGTGACCACCCCGAACGTCGAGTACAACGTCCGTTGGGAGAGCCTGCCCGCCGGCCATGTCCGGCACGGCGACCACCGCTTCGAGTGGACGCGGGAGGAGTTCCGGACCTGGGCGACGACCGTGGCCGAACGGCACGGCTACGAGGCCGCGTTCGTGCCCGTGGGACCGCACGACCCGGAGGTGGGACCGCCCACCCAGATGGCCGTGTTCACGCGGCGCGACCCGAAGGACAGCAACGAGAAGGAGGCGAAGGCGGCATGAGCGAGAACACCACCCAGCAGACCACCCGGGGGCGCGTCCTGCCCGTCACCGACCTCTCCCTCGTGGTGCTGGTCGGCGCGTCCGGCTCGGGCAAGTCGACCTTCGCCCGGCGGCACTTCAAGCCCACCGAGATCATCTCGTCCGACTTCTGCCGCGGCCTCGTCTCCGACGACGAGAACGACCAGAGCGCGACGAAGGACGCCTTCGACGTCCTGCACTACATCGCGGGCAAGCGCCTCGCGGCGGGCCGCCGCACGGTCGTCGACGCCACCAGCGTGCAGCAGGAGTCCCGCAAGCAGCTGATCGAGCTGGCGCGCAGGCACGACGTCCTGCCGATCGCCATCGTGCTCGACGTGCCGGAGGAGGTGTGCGCCGAGCGCAACGCGGCCCGCACCGACCGCGCCGACATGCCGCGCCGCGTGATCCAGCGCCACACCCGCGAACTCCGCCGCTCCCTGCGGCACCTGGAGCGCGAGGGCTTCCGCAAGGTGCACGTCCTGCGCGGGGTCGAGGACGTCGACAACGCCACCGTCGTCACCGAGAAGCGCTTCAACGACCTCACCCACCTCACCGGCCCGTTCGACATCGTCGGCGACATCCACGGCTGCGCGAGCGAACTGGAGGCGCTGCTCGGCAAACTGGGCTACGTCGACGGCGTGCACCCGGAAGGCCGTACGGCCGTCTTCGTCGGCGACCTCGTCGACCGGGGCCCGGACAGCCCGGGCGTGCTGCGCCGGGTGATGTCCATGGTCGGCTCGGGCAACGCCCTGTGCGTCCCCGGCAACCACGAGAACAAGTACGGCCGTTTCCTCAAGGGCCGCAACGTCCAGCACACCCACGGCCTCGCCGAGACCATCGAGCAGATGGAGGGCGAGAGCGAGGAGTTCAGGAAGCAGGTCCGGGAGTTCATCGACGGGCTCGTCAGCCACTACGTCCTCGACGGCGGCCGGCTGGTCGTCTGCCACGCCGGTCTGCCGGAGAAGTACCACGGCCGGACCTCCGGCCGGGTACGCAGCCACGCGCTGTACGGCGACACCACCGGCGAGACCGACGAGTTCGGACTGCCGGTGCGCTACCCGTGGGCGGAGGACTACCGGGGCCGCGCCGCGGTGGTCTACGGCCACACCCCGGTGCCCACCGCCACCTGGCTGAACAACACCATCTGCCTCGACACGGGCGCCGTCTTCGGCGGCAGACTCACCGCCCTGCGCTGGCCGGAGCGCGAACTCGTCGACGTACCCGCCGAGCGGGTCTGGTACGAGCCGGCGAGGCCGCTGGCCACCGAGGCCCCCGGCGGGCACGAGGGCCGGCCGCTGGACCTGGCGGACGTGCACGGCCGCCGGGTCGTCGAGACCCGGCACGCGGGCCGGGTGTCGGTCCGCGAGGAGAACGCCGCCGCCGCGCTGGAGGTCATGAGCCGCTTCGCGATCGACCCGCGCCTGCTGCCGTACCTGCCGCCCACCATGGCTCCCACGGCCACCTCGCACATCGACGGCTACCTGGAGCACCCGGCGGAGGCGTTCGCGCAGTACGGGGAGGACGGGGTCGCGCGGGTCGTGTGCGAGGAGAAGCACATGGGCTCGCGGGCCGTCGTCCTGGTCTGCCGCGACGCGGACGCGGCCCGCGAGCGCTTCGGCGTGGACGGCCCCACCGGGTCCCTCTACACCCGTACCGGACGCCCGTTCTTCGACGACGAGGCCCGCACCGAGCTGGTCCTCGGCCGGTTGCGCGAAGCGATGAGGGCGGCCGGGCTCTGGGAGGAGCTGGCCACCGACTGGGTGCTGCTGGACGCCGAGCTGATGCCCTGGTCGCTGAAGGCGTCCGGGCTGCTGCGCACCCAGTACGCGGCCGTCGGGGCCGCCTCCGGCGCGGTCTTCCCGGGCGCGCTGGCCGCCCTGGAGGGCGCGGCGGCCCGCGGGGTGGACGTGGGCGAGCTGCTGGACAAGCAGCGCGAGCGGGCCGCCGACGCGGCCGCGTTCACCGACGCCTACCGCCGTTACTGCTGGCCCACCGAGGGCCTCGACGGTGTCCGGCTCGCCCCCTTCCAGATCCTCGCCGTCCAGGGCCGCAGCCTCGCCGCCCTGCCGCACGACGAACAGCTGGCCCTCATCGACCGGCTCGTGGAGTTCGACGTCAGCGGTCTGCTGCAGACCACCCGGCGCCTCTTCGTCGACACCGGCGACGAGGCCTCGGTGCGGGCCGGGATCGACTGGTGGCTGGAGATGACCGGCCGCGGCGGCGAGGGCATGGTCGTCAAACCGGTCGAGGCCGTGGTGCGCGACGGCCGGGGAAGGCTGGTCCAGCCGGGCATCAAGTGCCGGGGCCGGGAGTATCTGCGGATCATCTACGGACCGGAGTACACCCGCCCCGAGAACCTCGCCCGGCTGCGCGGCCGGTTCCTCAACCACAAGCGGTCGCTCGCCCTGCGCGAGTACGCCCTCGGCCTGGAGGCCCTGGACCGACTCGCCGAGGGCGAGCCGCTGTGGCGGGTGCACGAGGCGGTGTTCGGGGTACTCGCCCTGGAGTCGGAGCCGGTCGACCCCCGTCTGTGATAACCCGCGTCCGAGGCCCACGGGCCTCGGACGCGGGTTCGCCAGGGCCCCGGTGCGTGCCGGACGGAACCCCCGTCCGGCACGGACGGACCCATGCCCGGGAGGCGACAATGCGGCTGATAATGTCGCAGTCAGGCGTGGCCGTGCACTGCGTTCGAATGGTTCCGGCGGTTCCGGCAGTGCTCGGGGGAAAGTGATCGCGGCCAGTCGCAGGCGATCGCTGTCACCCGAGTCGGTCCCATCGGTCCCATTCGAAGGTATGTGGGGTTTCCCATGCGTCGCAGCATCACGCGGTCCGTGTCGCGGTCCGGGCGAGAGCGATCGGCACTCGACGCCGCGTACGAGGAGTGCCGCAGGCTGGTCCGCTCGACCCGGCCCACCGAGTACGCCCTGATGCAGCTGATGCCCCCGGCCGTACGCCCTGCCTGCTGGGCCCTGTACGCCGCCCTCGCCGCCGCCGACGACCTGGTCGACTCCACCGAGGGCACCCCGCCCGAGCGCGCCCGGCGGCTCCAGGACTGGCGGGCCGCGCTGGAGGCCGACCTGTCCCGCGGCACCAGCGACGACCCGGTCCGGCGCGCGCTGACCGACGCGGTCTGGCACTGGGGGCTCGACCTCGGCGATCTGCTGGGCTCCCTGGACGCGGTCGGCCGGGACGAGAGCCGCGAGGGCGTCGCGACCTGGCAGGAGTGGCGGGAACGGGCGCACGCCCAGAACGTCAGCTGGCCCGAGCAGTTGATGCGAATGCTGGTCCGGTCCGGGCTGCCCGTGCCCGTGCGCCTGCGGGACCTCCCGGGCTTCACCCGCTTCGTGGACGGCCTGTTCCTCACCGACATGCTCCGCGACCTCCCCGAGGACCTCGACGCCGGGCAGGTGTGGTTCCCCGCCGAGGTGCTCGACCGTTTCCAGGTCACACCGGCCGAGCTGCTGTCCCGCGAGTGGACCCCGGGCGTCCGGCGCCTGGTCGCGCACCTCGCCGGCCAGGCCCGGGAGTGGCTGGAGAACTCCCGCCGGGCGTTGCGGAACACGCTGCCGCTGGGCCCCGCCATCGTGCTCGACAGCGCCGTCGAACTGTTCGGGGCGGAGCTGGACGCCATCGTCCGCGCCGGATCGGCGGTCCTGCACCGGCCGGTTCGTGTGCCCCGGCACATCGAATGGCGCATCCTCGGCCCGGCGCGGGCGCGGGCCGCCGTGGTGTGGCGGCTGACGCTGCCGCCCGGCGACTCCCCGGCGAGGCCGGCGGCCGGGGCCCGCGCGGGTGGGACGTCATCCGCCGACGGTGCCCCGGACGGGCCGTCGCCCGCCCTGGCCGACGGCCCCGAACGGCTCACCACGCGGATCGCCGAACCGCCCCTGCCGCCGCGCCCGCACCGCGACGGGGCCCGTCCCCCGGCCATAGCCGAGGCCCATCTTCCGCAGCACGTGGCGATCGTCATGGACGGCAACGGCCGCTGGGCGACCGGGCTCGGACTGCCCCGCGACGAGGGTCACCGCGCCGGAGCGGTCGCCCTGCGGGACGTCGTCCAGGGCGCACTGGAGATCGGCCTCGCCCATCTGACGGTCTACGCCTTCTCCACCGAGAACTGGAAGCGGTCGCCCGACGAGGTCTCCAAACTCTTCGCGATCATGCGCGCCGAGCTCCTCGACGGCGAACTGCTCGACCACGACGTACGCCTGCGCTGGGTGGGTTCCCCCGACGGCCTCCCGGAGGACGTGGTGGAGGTGCTGCGGGCCCAGGAGCACGCCACCCGCAACCGCACAGGCCTCACCTTCAACGTCTGCGTCAACTACGGCGGCCGGGCCGAACTGGCCCGCGCCGGCGCGGCGTTGGCCCGCGCAGCGGTGGCGGGCGAGGTCGACCCCGCCCGGGTCTCCGAGCAGCTCTTCGCCGCGCATCTGCCGCATCACGAGCTGCCCGACGTGGACCTCCTGTGGCGCACCAGCGGCGAGATCCGCACCTCCAACTTCCTTCCCTGGCACGCCCACTACGCCGAACTCCACTTCACCGACGAGCCCTGGCCCGAGGTGGACCGCCGCGACCTGTGGGATGCGGTGGTCGCCTACACCCACCGCAAGCGCCGCAAGGGCGCCGCGTCGGTGCAGGCGCCTGTGGAGGGGGCCGAGTAGCGGCTCGGGGGACGGGACGGGCAGGGCGGCGGGAGGCGACCGACCGCGTCAGCCCACCAACCGCAACCGCACCCCCGCCACCCCCACCCGCACCGTCTGCCCCCACGTCAGCTCCAGCGCATCCCCCTCCATCCCGTCCCCGAAGACGATGAGCCGGTCCGACTCGACGGTGAGACACAGCCGGGCGGCCGCCGCCAACTGCCCCGCCACCAGCGACGTCCCGGTGGCCGGCGAGGGCCACGCCTCGCGCACGAACCACAGCAGCCGGTCCTCGCCGGGCCCGGGCAACGCCAGCTCGCTCGCCCGTTCCTGCCACACGGACCGGATCCATCCGCTCGCCCCGGTCCCCGTCCCGACGAGCACGCCGGACGATGCCTGGGGTTCGACGGCACCCCTGTCGCCGTCGAACCCCAGGCGGTACCGGGCGGTCTGGTGGCCCGCCGCGCCGAGGTAGATCTCGTTGAGCGCCACCAGCCGCTGCGTGTCGTCGGCGACGGCCTCCACCATCGTCAACTCGTCCGAGCCCAGGCCGTGCTGGGAGGAGAGGAGCAGCTTCCCCGCCTGATCGGGCCGGTGGCGCACCAGCACCCCCGGATTGCGCCGGGGATCGGGGTTGATCCCCACCACCGGCTGGCCCGCGAGGTACTTGGCGACATTGGCCACCAGCCCGTCCTGCCCGACGACGACCACCACGTCCTCGGGGGCGAAAAGGAACCGGTCCAGATCACCCCGCTCGACCCGCGCCTGACGCCAGGTCAGCGGCACCGAGGCCGTGACCTCCGCCAGCGCCCCGCGCTCGCGCCGGTGCCGCTCGGCGACGTCCTCGATGTCCCGCCCCCGGGACCGCAGGAAGAAGGCGGCCTGCCCGTGCGTTCCGTGCCGGGCCACCAACTCCTCGTACTCGGTGGTGCGATGGACCAGCACCACCCGCGGGGCGAGACTCACGCGGTGTCCCCCGCGCCGCCCAGCCGGGAGAGGAGTCCGGTCAGGACGTCGGGCGACACCGTGACGCTGTCGATGCGCGGCAGGTTCTCCGCGAGGCGCGTCGCGGTCAGCGCGTTCAGGGTCGCCGCGTCCACCTCGGCGTGCACCCGCAGCCAGGCCGCCTGCGCCTCGGCCCGCGCCTCACCCACGGTCCGCGCGGCCCGTGCCTCCGCCTCGGACAGCCTGACCTGCCGCTCCGCCTCGGCCTCGGCCAGCTTCACGCTCCGTGTGGCCTCCGCCTCCGCGAGCTTCACCGTCCGCTCGGCCTCCGCCTCGGTCAGCCGTACCGTCCGGGCCGCCTCCGCGCCCGCCTTCACCGCGTCGGCCGAGGCCCTCTCCTCCGCCTCCCGCCGTGCGTTGGTGCCCCGCTGCTCGACCAACTGCTCCTCGCGCCGGGCGAGTTCGATCTGGCTGGCCAGCTCGTTCTCCGCGATGGCCCGCTCCCGCTCGACGGCCACCGCCCGCCGCTCGTACGTCGCCCGGTCCGCCTCCTGCTGGATCTGCTCCCGCGCGGGCGTGCGCAGGGCCCGCTCCACCTCGGGCTCGGGCCGCAGCGCCACGACGCGTACGGCCACGATCTCGATCCCGGTGGCCGGCAGCCGGGGCTCGGCCGCCAGGCCGCTCGCCACCCGCTCACGGACCGCCGCGACGCCGTCGACCAGGGCCGACGCCAGCGTCGTACGGGCCAGGACGTCCAGCGCGTGCTGCTGGGCCGTCTCCGTCAGCAGGGTCGACAGTTGTTCCAGGGGAGCGCCGCGCCAGACGCCCGTGTCGGGGTCGATGGAGAAGTCGAGGCGGACGGCGGCGGTCGCCGGGTCGCTCACCCGGTACGTCACCGTCGCCTGCACCGCCACGTCCTGGAAGTCGGACGTACGGGCGTGAAAGGTCATCGCCAGCTCCCGGTCGTCCACCGGTATCTCGGAGAGCGCGGCGCTCAGCGACCGGTACCAGAAGCTCAGCCCCGGGCCGTCGTGCACGAGCCGTCCGGAGCGGTGGTGACGGATGTGCGCGGTGGGCGCGCCGCGCAGATGCCGCCAGCCGAGCCGTCTGGTGATGTCGGCCATGGAAGATCCCCCTCGCCACGATGACTGATCGACACCGCTTAGTGTCACTCAGACGATAATGGGGCGGCCTCTTATCGTCAAGGGGACGAGATGGAAGGGTTCCGATTCGGCCGACCGGCGGGTGAACACGCGCCCGAATGGTCAGGATGAGGACATGGGATTCCATGTCGACTCCGAGGCCGGGCGGCTGCGCCGCGTCATCCTGCACCGGCCGGATCTTGAGCTCAAAAGGCTCACCCCCAGCAACAAGGACGCGCTGCTCTTCGACGACGTGCTCTGGGTGCGCCGGGCGCGCGCCGAGCACGACGGGTTCGCCGACGTGCTGCGTGACCGAGGTGTCGCCGTCCACCTCTTCGGTGACCTCCTCACCGACGTCATGCGCATCCCGCAGGCCCGGGAGCTGGTCCTCGACCGGGTCTTCGACGAGAAGGAGTACGGCCCGCTCGCCACGGACCACCTCAGGGCGGCCTTCGAGTCGCTGCCGCTGACGGAGCTGGTCGAGGCGCTGATCGGCGGCATGACCAAGCGCGAGTTCCTCGACGCGCACATGGAGCCGGCCTCCGTCCGCTTCCATGTCATGGAACTGGACGAGTTCCTCCTCGACCCCCTGCCCAACCACCTCTTCACCCGCGACACCTCCGCCTGGATCTACGACGGGGTCTCCATCAACGCCATGCGCTGGCCGGCCCGCCAGCGCGAGACCGTCCACTTCGAGGCGATCTACCGGCACCATCCCCTCTTCCGGGACGAGACGTTCCATGTCTGGTCGGAGGGCCAGGCCGACTATCCGTCCACCATCGAGGGCGGTGACGTCCTCGTCATCGGCAACGGGGCCGTTCTCATCGGCATGAGCGAGCGCACCACCCCTCAGGCCGTCGAGATGCTCGCGCACAAGCTGTTCGCCGCCGGTTCCGCGCAGACCATCGTGGCCCTCGACATGCCGAAACGCCGGGCCTTCATGCACCTCGACACCGTCATGACCATGGTCGACGGCGACACCTTCACCCAGTACGCCGGGCTCGGCATGCTCCGCTCCTACACCATCGAACCCGGCGTCGGCGAGAAGGAGCTCAAGGTCACCGACCATCCGCCGGAGCACATGCACCGCGCGATCGCCGCCGCCCTCGGCCTCGACGCCATCCGGGTCCTGACCGCCACGCAGGACGTCCACGCGGCCGAACGCGAGCAGTGGGACGACGGCTGCAACGTCCTCGCCGTCGAGCCCGGCGTCGTCGTCGCGTACGAACGCAACGCCACCACCAACACGCATCTGCGCAGGCAGGGCATCGAGGTGATCGAGATTCCGGGGAGCGAGCTGGGGCGGGGGAGGGGTGGGCCGCGCTGCATGAGCTGTCCGGTGGAGAGGTCCGCCGTATAGAAATGTGGAACATCGTATAGACTTCCAGTCTTCCTTGTCCCGTCGACCCAGGAGCGCCCCATGGCGACCGTTCCCCACGCCCTCGCCGGGCGCCACTTCCTCAAGGAGCTGGACTTCACCGCCGAGGAGTTCCGCGGGCTGATCGGGCTGGCCGTGGAGCTGAAGGCGGCCAAGAAGGCCGGGACGGAGACCCCGTACCTGCGGGGCCGGAACATCGCGCTCGTCTTCGAGAAGACCTCGACGCGCACCCGCTGCGCGTTCGAGGTCGCCGCGGCCGACCAGGGGGCCCGGACGGTCTACCTCGACCCCTCCGGCTCGCAGATGGGCCACAAGGAGTCCGTGAAGGACACCGCACGGGTTCTCGGCCGGATGTTCGACGCGATCGAGTACCGGGGGAACAGCCAGGCGAACGTCGAGGAGCTGGCCGCCCACGCAGGCGTCCCCGTCTACAACGGGCTCACCGACGACTGGCACCCCACCCAGATGCTGGCCGACGTGATGACCATGACCGAGCACTGCGACAAGCCGCTCGACGAGACGGCCTTCGCCTACCTCGGCGACGCCCGCTTCAACATGGGCAACTCGTACCTGGTCACCGGGGCCCTGCTCGGCATGGACGTGCGGATCGTCGCCCCGCAGACCTACTGGCCGGCCGAGGAGATCATCACCCACGCGCGCAAGCTCGCGGAGATCAGCGGTGCGCGCATCACGCTCACCGAGCACATCCACGAGGGGGTCGAGGGCGCCGACTTCGTCGCCACCGACGTCTGGGTCTCCATGGGCGAGCCCAAGGAGGTCTGGGACGAGCGCATCGAGGCGCTGTCCCCGTACGCCGTGACCATGGACGTCCTGCGGGCCACCGGCAACGAGAACGTCAAGTTCCTGCACTGCCTGCCGGCCTTCCACGACCTCGGCACGAAGGTGGGGCGCGAGATCCACGAGCTGCACGGGCTCGACTCGTTGGAGGTGACGGACGAGGTGTTCGAGTCGTCGCACTCGGTGGTCTTCGACGAGTCGGAGAACCGGCTGCACACGATCAAGGCGGTCCTGGTGGCGACGCTGGGCTGAGCGCGTGTGCGGCCCCCGCGCCCGCTACGGGTGGCGGCGCTGGGGCGGCACCGTCGGCAGCCTGAACCACACGGCCTTGCCGGAGTCCGTCGGGCGGTGACCGCAGGCGGAGCTGAGGGCGCGGATGAGGAGGAGGCCGCGACCGTGCTCCTGCCAGGGGTCGGGGTCGAGGTGCCCCGGAGCGGTGAGATCGCCCGGGGGCGCCGGGTCGGGGTCGTGGACCTCCACCTTGCAGCCCGTCGGCACCAGCTCGACGACCAGCTCTATGGGGCCCTCCCCGGCCGCGTGCTCGATCGCGTTCGCGACCAGCTCCGCCGTGAGCAGCTCCGCCGTGTCGCAGTCCGCCCCGTGCTCCAGCTCGGTCAGCGCCGTACGCACCAGCGCGCGGGCCACGGGCACGGCCGCGGCGGTGTGCGGCAGCGCGATGCGCCAGGAGGCGGGGGCGGAGGGTTCTTGCAAGGCGGCGGGTCCGTTCATGGAGCAGGTCATGGCTCGTCCTGCTTTCAACGTGATGAATGGTACGGCGCGTACCGGCAGAGCCGCTCGGCGGGCGCCGCGGGGGACCTTCGGCCCCGTTGCCGCCGGTCTACCCATGGCAACGCTCCGCCGCGCCCGGCGGAGCTCGTCGTTACGGGCTTGTCGAACGTCCGTGACCGAGTCACGGGGGCGATCCCGGACGCCGCCGCGGGTACCGACGACGGGCCGGCCCACCCGCCACCTGTCACGTGTCCATGACGACCGTCGGACGAACGCCCGACGGGTCGGACGAGGCCCCGGTCCGTCGGCGCGCGGACGAAGCGCCGGCGCACGTCCGGCCTGTGGGTGCCGAGGTTCATGTGCTCCCGCGCGACGCGGACCACACCACCGGTGGAGTGCTCGGCCGCCAGGAGGTTCAGCGCGGGGCGGGCGGTTCGCCCTCGAAACGGTCGGTTCCCTTGGTGAACGCGAGCGTCATCGGTCCTCGGTTGTCCCGGACCTCTCCGGGGCGCCACCGCGACCTCCCTGCGGTGCCACGTCCGCGAAGGCCGCCCCCGGGTCCCGCAACCGCGCGTGCAGGGCCCGGAACACGGCCGCCGAACGCACCCCCGGCCAGTCCGCCGGGAGCAGCGCTGCGGGCAGCCCGGGGTCGGCGTACGGAAGGTGCCGCCAGGAGTCCAGGGCCAGCAGATAGTCGCGGTACGCCTCCTGCGCAGGGGTGTCCTCGCGGCACTCCCAGTCACGCAGCACGGGCGCGTGCCGGTCGAGGAACGCCTCGTGCCGCTTGGCGAGCCCGGCCAGGTCCCACCACCGCGCCACGGCCTCGGCGGTCGCCGCGAACCCGAGGTGTTCGCCCCGGAACAGGTCCACGTACGGGTCGAGCCGCAGCCGGGTGAGGGTGTGCCGGGTCTCCTCGTGCAGCCGGGCCGGAGCTATCCACACGCCCGGGGCGGCCGTGCCGAAGCCGAGTCCGGCCAGCCGGGAGCGCAGCACGTGCCGTTTCTGCCGCTCCGACTCCGGCACCGAGAAGACGGCCAGGACCCAGCCCTCGTCCCGCTGGGCCGCCGGGGCGTGGATCCGCCGGTCGCTGTCGTCCAGGAGCCGCCGCGCGTCGCCCGACAGTTCGTATCCCGCCGCCCCCGTCGCCGTACGGGCCGGCACCAGCAGCCCGCGCCGTTTCAGCCGGGACACCGAGGAGCGGACGGAGGGGGCGTCGACCCCGATCGCCGCGAGCAGACGGATCAGTTCGGAGACGGGCACGGGACCCGGCACCGAACGGCCGTACGCGCCGTAGAAAGTGACGATGAGTGAACGTGGTGCGTGCTGTTCCGACACGTTGATCATTTTAGGTTGCCGGTATCGCCGCTGGTCACGCAGGGTGCGTCGCTTCCGTGGTGGTGCGGGAGCGGCTCAGGCGGCGGTCGCCAGCTCGCCGGGGGCCGGGCGGCGCGGGGCGATCACGCTGCCGTCGGGAAGGAGTTCACCGGTGTCGTCGAAGACGATCGCCCCGTTGCACAGCAGGTTCCAGCCCTGCTCGGGGTGGGCGGCGACGACGTGGGCGGCGTCGCGGTCCGTGCGGTCGATCGAGGGGCACAGGGGCTGGTGGGCACACATGGCGCACCTCCACGTCGTGGTGAGTGCCGGCGGCGAGTCACCGCCTCGCACCACAGACCATGCCCGCGCCGCGACCCCCTGACCACATGGTTCCGCGAGACGTGACAGCACCCGGACGTGCCGTGACAGGACGCGGACACTACGCCCCGGCGCGCGGGCCGCCGCCGGTAGTGAGGACGGCCGAACCGACGCGCCGACGCGGGGGTGACGATCACCGGCGCGCACCGGCCGGGCCGGTACCTCTGGAACCCCGTTCCGAGGAGGTATCCCATGCCCTTGCCCCCGGTCTTCTCGCAGGTCCCGCGCGTGCTCGGCGCCGCCGCCGGTGCCGCGGCGCTGCTGCTCGCCGCCGCCCCGTCCGCCGGCGCCGTCCATGATCCGACCGAGACGGTGACCATCGACCCCACCGGGTACGTCGCCCCGGACGGCACCCTCACCCTGTCCGGCACGTACCGCTGCCTCGGCGGCAGCGGCCCCGTGTTCGTCTCGTCCTCGCTCCGGCAGGGCGACAGCAGGGTCCGCAAGGGGGTCGGCGGGTCGTCGGCCGTCTGCGACGGCGCCGAGCACACCTGGACCAACACGGACCGGGCCGAGCCGGGCCGCTATCTGCCGGGCCCGGCAGAGGTGGAGGCCACCGTCACCGAGCTGTCGGGCGGCGGTCTGCCGCTGCCCCGGTTCCACGCGGTGCGGCAGCAGGACATCACCCTCGTCGAGGGCTGAGCCCGCGGCCGGGCGCGGCAGCACGAAGGCGGCTCCGGTGGCGGGTGGTCCACCGGAGCCGCCTTCCGCCTGCCGGGGGCCTGCTACTTGAGCAGGTGCACGCGCTGGGTCGTCAGGTCGTAACGGGCGCCGACGACGGCCACCTTGCCGGCCTTCAGCCGGGCGGCGATGTCGGGGTCGGCCACGACCTTGGAGCGGACGAGCCGGATGTTGGCGTCGATGGTCGCCGCGACCCGGGCGTCGCCGGTCACGCTGTGGTCGATGGCCGGAGCGATCTCGTCGGCGATGTACTGGATGCCGCTCGGCAGCTCCTCACCGCTCTCGTCCACCGCGACGGCGGCCTTCACGGCCCCGCAGGACTGGTGACCGAGCACCACGACCAGCGGGATGTTCAGTTCGAGCACGCCGTACTTGACGCTGCCGAGCACCGACTGGTCCAGCACCTCGCCCGCGCTGCGCACGGTCATCAGGTCGCCGAGGCCCTGGTCGAAGACCAGCTCCGGGGGGACACGGGAGTCGATGCAGCCGAGAACGAGGGCGAAGGGCTGCTGACCGTTCGTCAGGGCCTTGCGCAGGGCGTAACCCTCGTCCGGGTGCTGCTCGTGCAGGGTCCGCCAACGGCGGTTGCCCTGCGAGAGTTCCTTCAGCGCCTCGTCCGCCGTGCTCGGACGCTTGCGGGTGGGGGGCTCCACGTGCGCGGGGGCGGAGCGGGTGACGGGCTCGGCGTTCGCCGGGAAGGCGCCGACGGCGAGACCGCCGCCGACGACGGCGGTGCCGGCCAGTGCGGCGCGCAGGAGTGAGCGTCGGCCGCGAGGCTTCGCGTGGGATATCGGGGCGTCGGCGCCGGTGGCGGTCGCCTCGGCGGCATCGCCTCTGTGGGGTGCTGCGTCAGGATTCACGGGCAGGAACGTACGTCCGGCCTAAACGCTCAAATGTTCAAGATGCCGAATCATGGACGAGTGTTGATCAATCATGGCTGACCCTTGAATGATTCTTGGTCAGTTCAGTGCCGGTTTTTGGGCAGCTGGTCGCTTGCTGTTCAGTCCGCGCGACGGGAGCGCTCTCTCCTCCGGCCTCGGCCGGTGAGGCCCTCACGTCCGGTGCGCGAAGACCACCAGGTTCTCCGTGTAGTCCATGACCCTGCGGTCGTAGTCGCCCGCGCAGGTGATCAGCCGGACCTCCGGCCGGGAGGCGTCGGCGTACACCCGCTCGTCGGGGAAGTCGTCCTTCTCGAACGTCGCGACGTCGTCGACCACGAAGGACACCCGCTCGCGGTCGGCGCGTACGACGTGGAAGACGTCCCCCTTCCCCAGTTCGCCGAGCCCCGCGAAGACGGCCGGCGAGGTCTTCGTGTCGACGTGCCCGGCGATGATCGACGTGCCCGTCTCCCCGGGGGCGGCGCCCTCGGCGTGCCAGCCCACGAGGTTCACGTCGTCGGCGGGCGGAGCCTGCAACTGCCCGGAGCGGCCGACGTACAGGGGGACGAACGGGGCGCTCACCCGGATCTTCGGGATGAGCAGCCGGACCGGCCGGGACCCGCTCGCCCGCCCCGCCGGGGGCTCCGCGGGGCGGGCCTCCTCCTCGGCGGGGGCGGCCTGCGGGGCGTGCCGGGCGTTCGGTGGGCGGGAGGCATCGGCCGGGGAGTCCTCACCGCCGAACAGGCTCACCGCCAGGATCATCAGGCCCACGGCGCACACCGCGGTCAGGTTGACGCGGGCGCTGGGGCGGGTCGGCACCGGATCGGTGCCGGGAGGAGAAGGACGGGCTGCCATCGGACACCACCTCACCAGGTACGGCAGCGGAACGGACGGTCGGGCGGAGGGGGTCGGGGGACACGCCGGAACGCCGGCCGGGCCGCCACACGACACACGGTGTGGCGGCCGCGGCCGCTATCGCGCCAGGTATCGCGCCCGGCATGGGCTCAGGCCACGCTTCCGGCGGTCTTCCTGCGCCGCAGGGCGTACAGGCCCGTACCGGCCACCGCGAGGACGGCCATCCCGCCCGCGGTCACCGTGGGCGAGGCGAGCGCGCCGCCACCGGTGTGCATACCGCCGCGCGGCTTGTCGTGGTCGTCCTTCCAGGACCCCTCCTGCTCGTCCTTCCAGGAGCCCTTGTCCTGCTCGCCCTTCCACGACTCGTTGCCGTTCTCACCCTTCCAGGACTCCTTGTCCTGGCCCTCCTTCGTGGCCTCCTCCTTGTCCCAGCCCCCCGCGTGGGGCTTGGCGCCCCGCTCGGAGCCCCAGCCCTCCTCGGTGTTCAGCGAGGTCAGCGCACCGCCACCCGTGTGAACTCCGCCGCGCGGTCCGTCGTGGCTGCTGTCCTTGTCGTGCTCCTTGCTGTAGCCATGGTCCTCGTGGTCCCACGTGTCACCGTCGGCGTACGCGCCGGGTGCGGCGATGGCGAGGACGGCGCCGGCCGCCGCGGTGGCGAGAAGCATGCGAGCAGAACGCATCTGATGGTCCTTCCGTCACAGCCGGGCAGCTGGTGCTTCGTCAGCTGACTTGACCCGGCTCCGACGTGATCCACCGTCAGCCGGATCCCGTTCCGCCACCACTCGGGGCGCTCAGCCGGGTGAACCGCGGCGGCCGCCCGGCGCGGCTACTCCTCCCGTACGGAGTCCCCGAACGCCTCCAGGATCCGCTCGGCCGCCAGCGTGGCCGTCAGCTCACCGTCCCTGACCCGCTGTTCGAGGCCCGGGGTGAGGGAGCGGACGCCGGGGTGGGTGCGCAGCCGGCCGAGGAGTTCGTCGCGGACCATCGACCAGGTCCAGTCGACCTGCTGGTCCCGCCGCTTGGCGGCGAGGCGGCCGGTGGAGTCGAGGAGCGTGCGGTGCTGCTCCAGGCGCTCCCACACGGCGTCCAGACCGGTCGACTCACGGGCGCTGCAGCTCAGCACCGGCGGCGTCCAGGCCGCGTCCCTGCCGTGCATCAGCCGCAGGGCGCCCGCCAGCTCACGGGCCGCCGTACGGGCGTCGCGCTCGTGCGGGCCGTCCGCCTTGTTGACGGCGAGCACGTCGGCCAGCTCCAGGACGCCCTTCTTGATGCCCTGGAGCTGGTCGCCGGTGCGGGCGAGGGTGAGGAGGAGGAAGGAGTCGACCATGTTCGCGACGGCCGTCTCGGACTGGCCGACACCGACGGTCTCCACCAGCACCACGTCGTGGCCGGCCGCCTCCATCACCACGATCGACTCCCGGGTGGCCTTGGCGACCCCGCCGAGGGTCCCCGCGGTGGGGGAGGGCCGGACGAAGGCCGCCGGGTCGACGGCCAGGCGCTCCATCCGGGTCTTGTCGCCGAGGATCGAACCGCCGGTACGGCTCGACGACGGGTCCACCGCCAGCACCGCCACCCGGTGCCCGAGCGAGGTCAGCATCGTGCCGAACGCGTCGATGAACGTCGACTTGCCGACGCCCGGCACCCCGCTGACCCCGATCCGCCGCGCCCGGCCGCTGTGCGGGAGCAGCTCGGTCAGCAGTTTCTGTGCCAGAGCGCGGTGCTGGGGCCGGGTGGACTCGACGAGGGTGATGGCGCGTGCGACGACCGCCCGCTTCCCTCCGAGCACCCCCTCGACATAGGCGCCGACATCGATCACAGGTCGTGTCCGAGGTCGTGCGACAGCCTCTCCACCAGGTCGTACGCCGCGTCCGGGATCACCGTCCCGGGCGGGAACACGGCCGCCGCGCCCATCTCCAGGAGCGTGGGCACGTCCTGCGGCGGGATCACCCCGCCGACCACGATCATGATGTCCGCACGCCCCTCCTCGGCCAGCTGCTCCTTCAGCGCCGGTACGAGGGTGAGGTGGCCGGCCGCCAGCGAGGACACCCCGACGATGTGCACGTCCGCCTCGACGGCCTGCCGGGCCACCTCCGCCGGGGTCTGGAACAGCGGGCCGACGTCCACGTCGAAGCCCAGGTCGGCGAAGGCGGTCGCGATCACCTTCTGGCCCCGGTCGTGGCCGTCCTGGCCCATCTTGGCGACCAGGATGCGCGGCCGGCGGCCCTCGGCCTCGGCGAAGGAGTCCACCAGGCTCCGGGTGCGCTCCACGTTCGGGGACTCGCCTGCTTCGTTGCGGTACACGCCGGAAATCGTACGGATCTGGCTCGCGTGCCGGCCGTACACCTTCTCCAGGGCGTCGGAGATCTCGCCGACCGTGGCCTTGGCGCGGGCCGCCCGCACCGCCAGCTCCAGCAGGTTGCCCTCGCCGCCGGCGGCCCGGGTGAGCGCGTCCAGCGAGTCCTGGCACTCCCGCTCGTCGCGGTCCGCGCGCAGCCGGCGCAGCTTCTCGATCTGCTGGGCGCGGACGGAGGAGTTGTCGACCTTGAGGACGTCGATCTGCTCGTCGGTCTCGACGCGGTACTTGTTGACGCCGATGACCGGCTGCCGCCCCGAGTCGATCCGGGCCTGGGTGCGGGCCGCCGCCTCCTCCACGCGCATCTTGGGGATGCCCGCGTCGATGGCCTGGGCCATGCCGCCCGCCGCCTCGACCTCCTGGATGTGCTGCCAGGCCCTGCGGGCGAGGTCGTACGTCAGCTTCTCGACGTAGGCGCTGCCGCCCCAGGGGTCGATGACCCGGGTGGTGCCGGACTCCTGCTGGATGAGGAGCTGGGTGTTGCGGGCGATGCGCGCGGAGAAGTCGGTGGGCAGGGCCAGAGCCTCGTCGAGGGCGTTGGTGTGCAGCGACTGGGTGTGGCCCTGGGTGGCGGCCATCGCCTCCACGCACGTCCGCGTGACGTTGTTGAACACGTCCTGCGCGGTCAGCGACCAGCCCGAGGTCTGCGAATGGGTGCGCAGCGAGAGGGACTTGGCGTTCTGCGGGTCGAACTGCCTCACCAGCTTCGCCCACAGCAGGCGGGCCGCGCGCAGCTTGGCGATCTCCATGAAGAAGTTCATGCCGATCGCCCAGAAGAACGACAGCCGGGGCGCGAACGCGTCCACGTCCAGGCCGGCCTCCCGGCCCGCCCGGATGTACTCGACTCCGTCGGCGAGGGTGTACGCCAGCTCCAGGTCGGCCGTCGCACCCGCCTCCTGGATGTGGTAGCCGGAGATCGAGATGGAGTTGTAGCGCGGCATCCTCTGTGAGGTGAAGGCGAAGATGTCGGAGATGATCCGCATCGACGGCTTCGGCGGATAGATGTAGGTGTTGCGGACCATGAACTCCTTGAGGATGTCGTTCTGGATGGTCCCCGCCAGCTTCTCGGCCGGCACCCCCTGCTCCTCGGCCGCCACGATGTAGAGCGCGAGCACGGGCAGCACCGCGCCGTTCATCGTCATGGAGACGGTCATCCTGTCCAGCGGGATGCCGTCGAAGAGCTGCCGCATGTCGAGGATCGAGTCGATCGCCACGCCCGCCATGCCGACGTCACCCGTCACGCGCGGGTGGTCGCTGTCGTAGCCGCGGTGGGTCGGCAGGTCGAAGGCGACCGACAGGCCCTTCTGACCGGCCGCCAGGTTGCGCCGGTAGAAGGCGTTCGACTCCTCGGCGGTGGAGAAGCCCGCGTACTGGCGGATGGTCCACGGCTGGTTGACGTACATCGTCGGGTACGGGCCGCGCAGATACGGCGCCATGCCGGGGTAGGTGCCCAGGAAGTCCAGGCCCTCCAGGTCCTGCCCGGTGTACAGCGGCTTGACCGGGATGCCCTCCGGGGTCTCCCACAGCAGGTCGTCACCGCCCGCCGCGTTCTTCACCGCCGTACGCCACTCGTCGGCACCGCCGCCGACGGCCGGGGAACCCAGCTCGATCCCGGAGAAGTCGGGGACGGAGGGGACGGTCATCAGGACACTCCCATGCGGTCGAGGGCCGCGGACAGCACGGCCACGGCGTCGCAGCCCGCGAAGACGAAGGCGTCGACATCGGTGTACGGCCCGGGGCGGCCGGCGAGGAACACGTGCGCGGCACCGGCGGCCCTCAGCTCGGCCGCCACGGCCGAGGCGCGCTCCTCGTAGAGCGCGTCGCTGGAGCACAGGCAGACCTCGGTGGCGCCGCTCTCCTCGAACGTGCCCTCGGTGACGGGCTCGATGCCGCCCGCCTGGAAGAGGTTGGCGGCGAAGGTCGTCCGGGCGGTGTGCGCGGCGGCGGGGCCCAGGGACGCCAGGTGGATGCGGGGCCGGGATCCCGTCGCGGCGAGATGGGCGTCCGAGCGGGCGCGCAGCGCCTCGAACGCCTCGTCGCGGCTGACACGGGGGAGACCGCCGGACGGCGGCTCGGGCGCCGGTTCGCGGACGACCGGCTTCTCGGCCAGATGGGGGAACTCGCTGACTCCCGTGACGGGTTCACGCCGCTTGGCGAGCTTCGCGCTGCGGGCCGCCCAGGTCTCGGCGAGGCGCTCCCGTACGGCGCCGGAGCGCAGGGCCGCCGCCTGGCCGCCCGCGCGCTCGATCTCCTGGAAGAACTCCCAGCCCGCGTGGGCCAGTTCGTCCGTGAGCCGTTCCACGTACCAGGAGCCGCCCGCCGGGTCGATCACCCGGGCGAGGTGGGACTCCTCGACGAGGATGGTGGAGGTGTTGCGGGCGATCCGCCGGGCGAACGCGTCCGGCAGCCCGAGGGCGTGGTCGAAGGGCAGCACGGTGACGGAGTCGGCGCCGCCCGCCCCGGCGGCCAGCGTGGCGATGGTCGTGCGCAGCATGTTCACCCAGGGGTCGCGGCGCGTCATCATCACCGGCGAGGTCACCGCGTGCTGGACCTGCGCCCCGGCCGCCGGCGCCCCGCACACCTCGGCCACCCGGGCCCAGAGCCGCCGCGCCGCCCGCAGCTTGGCGATGGTCAGGAACTGGTCGGCCGTCGCCGCGTACCGGAACTCCAGCTGCGTACACGCCTGTTCGACGCGCAGCCCGGCCCCGGTCAGCTCCCGCAGATACGCGACACCGGTGGCCAGCGAGGCACCCAGCTCCTGGGCGGCCGAGCCACCGGCCTCGTGGTACGGCAGCGCGTCCACGGTCAGCGCCCGCAGCCCCGGGTACTCCTCGGCGCACCGGCGGGCGAGCCCGGCCACGGGCGCGAAGTCGTACGTCTGCCCGGTGCGGGCCTCGTGCCCCAGGGGGTCCGCGCCCAGGTTGCCGCGCGCCGCCTCCCCGGCGACGCCCCGCTCGGCGTACAGGCGCAGCAACTCCCGTGCCGCGGACTCCGTCTCGGCGCCCGCGTCCAGCACGACCGGCGCGAGGTCCAGATACACGCCGTCCAGGACCCGGCCGAGCGAGGACACCGGCAGACCGGTCTCGCCGAGCACCAGCCACAGGGAGGTGACGCCGTTCTCCAGGTCGGCGAGGACCGCGTCGCCGTCCGCCGCCGTGTGCCGCTGGCGTACGTCCCAGCCGCCGACGGTGTTGCCCGCGGCCCGGCCTCCTCGTACGAAGGGCGCGAAACCGGGGAGACCGGAAGGGGGCGCGATGTCGTGCGCTGTGTAGAGAGGACGGGTGCGCAGCCCGTCCTCCAGCGCGGTGGACAGGGCTTCCTCGGCCTGAGCGCCCTCGACGTCCTTGCCCGACTTGCGCAGCACGCCCGCAACGAGGCGCTGCCACTGCTCGTGGGTTGCGTCAGGGAACTCGGCGGCCAGCTCAAGCCCGTCGTCAGGCAGGACCGTCATGCTCGGATGCTAGGCCAGAGGCGCAAAGGAGCAGCAGGGGGCACGGCTGTGACCTTGCCCTCTCCGGAACGACCATGGACCGCCGCGCGGCCGTCGCCGGACCGGGGCTGAACGGGTCCCGGCCGTCCGCCGTACCTCGTGCCACGGCCCGTGCGCCCTCGACGGCACGGTCACCGGGCCGCCCGAGGACAGGAGCGACCCATGGCCGAGAAATACTTCACCGTGTCCGGAATGAGCTGCGACCACTGCGCCACGAGCGTCGCCGAGGAGGTCGCCGCGGTGCCCGGCGTCACCGAGGTCGACGTCGACGTGCGCGCCGGCCTGGTGACCGTACGCGGGGAGGCGGCCGACGACGCGGCCGTGCGCGCGGCGATCGTCGAGGCGGGCTACGAGGTGGCGGAGGTCGTACGGCGGGCCGCGGCCTGAGCCGGGAAGCAGTCCGTCAAAGGCCGCTGGCGGGAGGGCGGAACGACTGGTCGCCCGGGGCGAGTTCTCGATCGTCATCGCCGGCCTCGCCGTCGGCGTCGAGCCCCGCGTCGGTCCCCTCGCGACCGCGTACGTCCTCATCCTGGTCGTCCTCGGCCCCCTCACCGCCCGCTGGACGGAGCCCCTGGCCACCCGGCTCACGCGCCTCGCCCGTCGCGGACCGGCCGAGCCCGGCGGGCGCCGGCGACGCGGCCCGAATCCGACCCGGAGCCCACCGCCGAGGCGGTCCAGCGAACGCCTGACCCGCCGCGCGCCGAGGCGGTCCGGGCGAACGCCTGACCCCCCGGCCCGCCGCCCGCCGTGCCACGGGCGAGGGGAGCACATCGCCCTCGGCCTCGAACCGATCGGGGAGGACAGGAACCATGAACCTCAGTCGACCGGATGTGCCTGTCGGTTGCTGACCACTGATGCGATGGGGGACCGGATCGAGCCGATGATGCCGGCCGATCCGGTCCGCGGGCGGCGATGAGTGGATCTCCGCCGCACCCTGGAGGCCGGGACGCCCACGATCCCTCCGCGGCGCTGGTCGGTCGCGCGGTGCCGCTCGGCGAGGTGGGCAGCCACCGCCCGGTCCGGGGCGTCGCCGTCAACAGCCCCCGGCACACGCCCGATCGCCACGGCAGGCGACCGCCGCGGGCGCACGCCGACCGGACCGGCGTCAGTGAGTGCCACCGGCCCCGCCGTGAGCGCGGGTCGGGCATCGATCCGAGCCTGAGGCTCGGGTGGGCGACCTGGCCGGGGTCCGTAATGATCACCGAGCCCGCGCCCGCACCGCTACCTGCCCCTCACGCCGAAGACCCGTACGACCACGGGTCTTGAAGCCGCCCGGTTTCAGTCTGTGAATGTTCCTGCTTGCGAATTCTGCGCGAGCTATTGACGTTGATCACCGGATCCTTATCATCCAATTGCTCGACACTTCGACCCTTGTTCGGCATACCGGACATCGAGGGTCGCACCACACCGCCTTCGGACAGCCCCGGACGGGCCGAACCGGAGCCGCTTGCTCAAGGATGACGAGGTCCTTATGCACAGACGTAGTTTCAGCCGCAGACGCCCCTCCGCGGTGCTCGCCGCCGCGGTCGCGGCCCTGACCGCGCTGGCGGCGCTGCTCGTCGCCGGCCCGGCTCAGGCGGCCACCACCAGCGACGTGCGCGGTGTCGACTCCGGCAAGTGTCTCGATGTGTCGGGCTTCAGCCAGACCGACGGCGCGAACGTCCAGATCTGGGACTGCCACGGCGGAGTCAACCAGCAGTGGACACTGACGGACAGCAACCAGCTGACCGTGTACGGCAACAAGTGCCTGGATGTCCGGGGCGGCGCCACCACGTCCGGCACCCCGGTGCAGATCTGGAACTGCAACGGCAGTGACAACCAGCAGTGGCGGGTGAACACCGACGGCACGATCGTCGGCGTCCGGTCCGGGCTGTGCCTGGAGGTCGCCGGCTGGGGCAAGGCCAACGGCACGGCAGTGCAGATCTGGTCCTGCCACGGCGGCACCAACCAGAAGTGGACCGGCCTGTCCGGGACGAGCAACACGTGTGCCCTTCCGTCGACCTACCGGTGGACATCGACCGGCCCGCTGGCGCAGCCGGCGAACGGGCAGCTCGCGCTGAAGGACTTCACCACCGTGAAGTACAACGGCAAGAACCTGGTCTACGCAACCACCTCCGACGGAAAGAATTGGGGCTCGACGATGTTCAGTCCCTTCACGAACTGGTCGGACATGGGGGCGGCCACCCAGACCCCGATGAACGAGTCCGCGGTGGCGCCCGAACTGTTCTACTTCGCGCCCAAGAACATCTGGGTGATGGTGTCCCAGTGGAGCCAGTGGCCGCTCTACTACCGCACGTCCAGCGACCCCACCAACCCCAACGGCTGGTCCGCCAAGCAGCCGCTGTTCACCGGCACCCTTCCCCCGAACCCCGATCCGAACCGGAAGGATGCCCCGATCGACCCGACCATGATCGCCGACGGCCAGAACATGTACCTGTTCTTCGCCGCTGACAACGGCAGCATCTACCGGGCGAGCATGCCGATCGGGAACTTCCCCGGCAGCTTCGGCTCCTCGTTCACGACGGTCATGAGCGACACCGAGAAGAACCTGTTCGAGGCGCCGGAGGTCTACAAGGTCAAGGGCCAGAACCAGTACCTCATGATCGTCGAGGCTCGGGGCGCGAACGAGCAGCGCTTCTTCCGCTCGTTCACGGCCTCCAGCCTGAACGGTGCGTGGACCCCGCAGGCCGCCACGGAGAGCAACCCCTTCGCGGGCAAGGCCAACAGCGGTGCCACCTGGACCAACGACATCAGCCACGGTGACCTGGTCCGCGACAACCCCGACCAGACCATGACCATCGACCCCTGCAACCTGCAGTTCCTCTACCAGGGCAGAAACCCCACATCGAACGGCGCCCCCTACCTGGAACTGCCGTACCGGCCGGGCCTGCTCACCCTGCAGCGCTGACCCGCCTGATCCACGGTGATCGCGATGGGGTGCGGTCCGCCGACGCGTGGACGAGCGGTCTACGGCGTGGGTAACTCCACCTGCTGACCGACACTCACCGCCTTGAGGAACCCCAGCCGCGCGTCGGCTGGGGTTCCTCTCTTTCGTGGACTCTCATCCGACGCCCTCCTCGGCAGTCACCTGCCGATGCCCGACCTGGTACGCCGAGTGCGTGGTCCTCGGGCTCGGACCGGCCGGGCACCCCTTTCTCCTGGCTCCGGCCGAATGCGGGTGGGCCCGGCAGACGGGTGGAGTCCACCGAGACGGCCCAGCCCACGTCGTCTAGATCCGACGCCACCACTGGTGCAGGGCCCTTCACACCGGAGGGCCCTGCACCACGCCCGCAGCGGACAACGGACAGAACGAAACGCCATCCGTGCCCCTGTCTCCGGCCGTGACCGCGGAGTCCGGTCACCCTGCAGGGCACGCCGCTGAGGGCCGGGCTTTCGAAGCTCCGTCAGCTCGGAGTGTGCACTTGTCCAGGTGTGTCGGCCGTGCGGTCGCCGACCTGTGCGGTGAGGAGGGTTGCCCGCGCCGTCTCACGTCGAAGTGCGTGGGTGATGGCGCGCGCCTCGATGCCCGCCTGGCGAAGGACACCCGTGAGGGGATTGCTGTATCCGGCGAAGTACAGGCGCGGGGCCGCGGGATGGGTCCGTGCCCCCACGGCGAGGGGTTGCCCGGCTTCGTCGAGTACGCCCAGAGAGCCGACCAGGTCGTGCAGGCCGGGCCGGTAGCCGGTGGCTGCGATGACCGTGTCGGGTCGCAGTCGGGTGCCGTCGGCCAGTAACACGTCGGGGCCGTCGAACGCCTGGACGGCAGCGACCGGCTCGACGCGCCCGGACCGGACGGCGTCCACGAAGCCGTGGTCGAGCACGGGGTTGACACCTTCGCGGACATTGCGGGTGTACAGACCCGTGCGGGGCCGCGGCAGTCCCCGTGAGGTCAGGTCGGGCACCGCGAGACGCTGCGTGAGCAGGGAGGTGCGGTCGCGCCACGCGAGCGGGAGGGCCTCCGTCAGTCGGCCGACCGCATGCCATCGGGCGCTGGAGCGGGGCAGGATGTTGGGCGGGGTACGGACCGCGATCCGTACCCGTGCGCCTCCGGCCCCGGCCAGGACACTCGCGATCTCGGTTCCGCTGTTGCCGGCGCCGACCACCAGGACATGCTGCCCGCGGTAGGGGGCCGCAGAGCGGTAGTGGGCCGAGTGCAGCAGCGTGCCGGTGAAGGTCGAACGCCCGGGCCACTGGGGGAGGTCCGGGGTGTGGCAGCGGCCGGTGGCCACCACCACCGCACCCGTGGGCACCGGACCGTCGGGGGTGCGGACCAGCCACCGGGTGCCCGAAGCGGTCTCGGCCCGTTCGATGCGTTGCGCCGGGGTGCTCACCCGGACGTCGAGTCGGTGATGGGTGACGTAGTCCTTCAGGTATCGCACATAGTCGTCCCGGCTCACCCATGGGCCCGCCTGGCGCGGCACCGGCAGGCCGGGGAGTTTCGAGGTGCCGGGGGTGGTGTGCAGTCTCAGATGGTCATAGCGCTGCGCCCAGCTCGCTCCGACTCGGTCCGACCGTTCCAAAATCACGGCCGGTACTCCGGACCGGCGCAGTAGCGCGGCGGCCGCCAGGCCGTGGGGACCGGCTCCGATCACGATCGTGGGCGGGTGGAAGTCTGGCTGTGGTGTCGCGGGCATCGGCCTCTACAACGACAGACCGCGGCTCACGTCACGTTCGACCCGACGGCACGAGCCACGAACCACGAGCCGCTGAAGCGGCGTTGCCGACTGTTCGCCGGAACAGCGGGTGGCCGCCGTTACACCGGCGGCACGGACTCGTTGGACACCGGGCAGCAGCGCGCCTGCCTTGCACAGGGAGCCGCCCGGAGCCCGGATCCTCCGGTCGAGCGCAGCTGAGCAGCCATGATCCGGAGAGGCCAGGGCGTGAGCCTGCTCGGCCCGGCCTCTGCGGCGGGCTCCGGGCCGGCTCGTTACACCTGTCCGATCTTTCGAGGGGCTCATGTGCAGGCAGTAACGACGCGCCGCCACCTTCCGCGGCTGCGGATCAGTGGAGTCTGCAAGGCGTACGGCGGCAGGCAGATCCTGCGCGACGTCGACCTTGATGTCCCCGCCGGGACGCTGGTGGGAGTCGTCGGCGAGAACGGGGCAGGCAAGAGCACTCTGCTGCGGATCGCCGTGGGACACCTCGCACCCGACCGCGGAACGGTGACACGGACCGGGGCGGTGGGGTACTGCCCGCAACGAGCGGTACTGAACGATGCGTTCACCGTCGGACAGCACTTGCGGCTCTTCCAGATGGCGTACCGGCTGCCGACGCAGGATCGCGCCTCCGAGCTGATGGAGCTGATGGCGCTGACCGGCTGCCGACGACAGCAGGTCGGTGAGCTCAGCGGCGGAACGCGGCAGAAGCTGAACCTGCTGATCGCTCTCATGCACGATCCGCAGCTGCTGGTCCTGGACGAGCCCTACCAGGGCTTCGACTGGGACACCCATCAGCGGTTCTGGACCCTGGCCGCCTGCCTGCGTGATCAGGGCCGTTCGATCATCGTGGTGTCGCACCTGCTGCACGACCGGCACCACTTCGACGCGATCGCCCACCTGCGCCAGGGCCGTCTGCACTTCGAGGAGACCGACCGTTGAGGCTCACCTGGACGGCATTCATCGAATTGCTGCGCTGCACTCTGCTGGGCCACCTGCGCAACCGGCTGGCCTTGGCTCTGGCGGTCGCGTTCATCCCGCTCTGGATCGCCGTGGCACGCCTGTGCACCTCCGACGCGGTGGTGGGCATCCGGCTCGACGCCATCAGCGCCTCCGTCTCCGTCCCGGCGAGCCGGGTGGCTCAGGTGGCCAGCGCGCTGGGCGCCGTCACCATGGTCGCCGGCTTCGTCACCTTCACCGAGACCTTCCAGTCCCGGCGGATGGACCGCCGTCTGCTGCTGTCCGGCTACCCCCGACTTCCGATGCTGCTGGCCAAACTCGCCGCCGTCGCCCTCACCGCCGCCCTGCTGGCCCTCTACACCACGATTCTGCTGTGGATCTCCCTGCCCGTGGACCACGTGGTCCCCCTGGGACTGGCCCTCGCAGGCGCGGGCCTCGCCTACGGCGGCATCGGCCTTCTGCTCGGCTCACTGGTCCGCGGCGAGTTGGAGGGCTTCTTCCTCATCATCATGCTCAGCCTGGTCGACACCGGCCTGCAGAACCCCGTCTTCAACACACTCATGGAGGTGGCAGGCGTGGCCGCCTTTCCTCTGTACGGCGTGACCCAACTGGCGCTGAGCTCGGCCCTGACCCCACGGATCCCCTGGTCCCACGGCCTGCTCTCCCTCACCTGGTCCGCGGCGACCGGCGCCCTGGCCCTGCTCGTCCTCCACACACACCGCCCTTCCCGCTCCCCGGTGTCCCGAAGGACGGGGGCCCGGGCAGGGTGATCGCCGTCGTGCCGCGATGACCGCGTGCCGACGCGGGCTGAGAAGTCCCGGAGGCGCCGCCACACCCGCTCTCGCCTGGCATTTCGGCGGCGATGGCCGGCAGCGGTGCGCCCCGGCACGGGCCGCCACTCGGCTCGGGCCAGCGGCGGCGCGCGGTGCGCTTTCGTGCAGGTGGGCGCGAACGCGCTGGCGACGCGGACGGGTCCGCGGCCGGGGCGGCCTCGTGTTCAGGTTGTGGCGCCGCGGTCACCACGGGCCTCGCACTGGCCGTGTCCGCCGTCGTGAGGGGCGTCGAGGTTCTCCCGAGAAGGAGCGTCAGGGGGCGTCAAGGCTGCCCAGGAACTCCGGTTCGCCCTCACGGCCAGCCCGTCAGCACAGTCTGCGCGTCAGGCGTGCGGCTACGGTCCCGTACGCCACACCGACCACCATGGAGACCAACAGGGCCAGGACCGGGGGGTGGTCTCTCAGGTAGGGGTAGACCTGGAAGTGCGTCAGGTAGATGTACAGCGAGCTGCCCGCCAGGACGGCCGCGAGTCGGTTGAGTGGATCGAGGCTGGGCAGGGCCGGGATCCACAGCAGCAGGGTCAGTCCGCCCACGACGACGGAGGTCCGCAGGGTTTGTCCTTCGGGGAACAGCCCCTGCACAGTGACCAGCACAACGGCGGTCAGCAGCAGCCGCTGTGCCGTCGTACGGGCCCGCGCCGCCGCCCAGCCCAGTGCGAACAGGAAGAACACCACGGTGGGACTCAGGTGGTAGCGGATATGCGCCAGGTCCCAGGGGTCGTAGCGCCCGACCGTCCCCAGGCCCACCAGCGCCAGGGCGAAGCCGAACGGGCTGCGCCGCTCCACACGGTCGAGCAACGGGATCGCCAGCAGCGCCGCCAGCCCGGCCAGGAAGTAGACGAGAGCCTCGACGAACCAGTACCGCCACTCCGGGTCCGATCCGTCCTGTTCGAAGAGACTGTTGGCCAGCACGACGTTGGCCAGGTCGTATTCGCCTGTCAGCAACAGCGCGAGGGTGATCCACACCATGCTCGGCACGGCGATGCGCGCGATGCTGCGCCACAGCCGGCGCAGCCGCTCCGGGCGTTCGTGGGCGGTGAGGTGGAAGCGGGCGAAGTTGAAGCCCGCGACAGCGAGCAGTACATGGGCGCCGCCCTGGACGGCGAACACGGGGATGTGCGAGCCCACGATCAGTACGATGCCGATCGCGCGCAGGGCGATTCCGGTGTCCAGGGTGCGCCGCGGCCCACGCCTTGCGCCCGTGTTCCGCGCGGTGTCGGGGCCGTGCAGGTCCCGGATCGGTGTCGTGTGCCAGTCGGCGGGCAGCACGCCCACCGCCTGCTCCAGCCGGAGGGACATCTCGACGTAGGAGAGCGAGTCGCCGCCCAGGCTTACGAAACTGCTGTCCTCGGTGACATCGCTCCGGTCGAGTATCTCGGCGTAGAGGGAACAGAGGTCGTCGGTGGTGGCGCCCCGCACGGGCAGCGGCGCTTCCGACTCGCACGCCAGCCGTCGTACGGCCTCGTAGTCCGGCTTGCCCGTTGCGAGCCGCGGGAGCTCGGGCACCGTCCGCGCATGTATCGCGCGGGGCGGCAGGCCGGAACCGTCCGCCACCAGACGCCGGATGCGTGCCGCGTCGACACCGGCGGTGGGGATCGCGACCACGGCCAGTGCGTCGTCGTCTCCCGTGCAGAACGCCCGTATGCCGTGCCCTTCCAGGATGGCCTCGACGCGCTGCGCGTCTATGCGCAGACCCAGGATCTTGGTGAACCGGCTACGGCGTCCCACGATCTCGTACAGCCCGTCGGGGGCGCGCCGGGCGATGTCTCCGGTGTGCAGTTCCTCGACCGTGCGTCCCAGGGCGAGGTCCGTCGGGCTCTCGGCGTAGCCGAGCATGACGTTCGGGCCGGAATAGACCAGTTCGCCGGTGTCGGGCTCGTCGATGCCGTCCACCGGCCGGATGTGGAAGGAGCCACCGGGGATCGGCAGTCCCACGGCTTGCGGGCGCTCGGCCGCGCGGGCCGGAGGCAGATACGCCATGCGGGCCGTCGCCTCGGTCTGCCCGTACATCACGAACAGCTCCCAGCCCGCACGGCGACCGGACTCGGCGTAGCGGGCGACCCGTTCGGGCGCCAGGCGCCCACCGGCCTGGGTGACATACCGCAGGTGAGGCAGTCGCAGGCGCTCGAAGCCGACCCGGTCGAGCAGGTCGAAGGTGTACGGCACGCCGGCGAGTGAGGTGCCGCGAGCTGTGCGGAACTCCTCCCAGAAGTCGGCATCGGCGACGGACCGTTGGGTGAGGATCACCCCGGCGCCGCGCAGGAGGTGGCTGTGGATGACGGACAGGCCGTAGCAGTAGTGCATGGGCAGTGTCGTGGCCGCGCGGTCACTGTCGCGGATGTCCAGATACGTGGCGATGGACTCGGCGTTGGCCTGGAGGTTCTCGGCGGAGAGCCGGACCAGCTTCGGCGAGCCGGTCGAACCGGAGGTGCTGAGCAGCAGCGCCAGATCCCGGTGGAGGGTGTGTGCGCTCTCGGTCCGCCGCTCGTCGAGCGCCCAGGTGCCGTGGCCGTCCGGTCGCGCGATCACGTCCGGGTCGTATGCGGCGGTCAGGGCGTCGATGGTGCCGGTGCTGTCGCCGGGCACGAGCAGGACGGGGTGGCCGGCGGCCAGTGCCGCGAGGTGGAGGACGAGGGCGTCGACGCGGTTCGCCCCGGCCAGCAGGACCAGGCGGCGTGTGGTGCCGAGGCGTTCGGCGGTGGTGGCGACCTGTTCGGCGAGCGTCCGGTAGCTGACCTCGCCCGTTGGCGTGATCAGTGCGGTGCGGTCACCGTACGAGGCGAGGTTCCGTGCGAACGGCACACCGCGCAGCCGTAGAGGCGGCGGTGACGGAAAGCGCATCGAGGTGCGCGGCATTGGGCGGGTGAGCTGGTCCGACAGAGGTCCGAGAGGGTCTATCACGGGCGCGCGACCTTTCTGCGGCAGCGTCCGCAATTAGCACAGATCCCTTGACGGTTAGGCAAGCTTTACCTTATTCATAGCATGTTCACAGTTGGCTCGAAAGCATCGCTTCACCGCCCGCCGACCGACGACGCGACCCGCGGCGTCACGGCGAGCCACGCAGGAAGGCACACCACATGCGACGCCCCCTGGCCGGCCGGATCACCACGCTCCTCGCGGCCGGCCTGCTCCTCCCTGCCCTCGCCGCCTGCGGCTCCGACAACGACGGGGGCGGCTCGGCGGACGGCGGCGACGCCGGCCTCGTCATCTACTCCGGGCGCAACGAGAAGCTGGTCAAGCCGATCCTGGACAAGCTGGAGAAGGCCGTCGGCAGCGAGGTCGAGGTGCGCTACGGCGACAGCGCCGAACTGGCGGCGCAGATCCTGGAGGAGGGCGACCGCACCAAGGCCGGGCTGTTCTTCTCGCAGGACGCGGGCGCGCTCGGCGCCCTTTCCAAGGAGGGCATGCTGGCGAAGTTGCCGCAGTCCAGCCTCGACGAGGTGGATCCGGCCTACCGCGGCAACGCCGGCGACTGGGTGGGGCTGTCGGGCCGCGTGCGCGTCATCGCGTACAACCCGGACAAGGTCGATGAGTCCGACGTCCCGGACAGCGTCCACGACGTGGTGCAGCCCGAATGGAAGGGCAAGGTGGGCTTCGCCCCCACCAACGCCTCCTTCCAGGCGTTCGTCACCGGCATGCGCGTCCTGGAGGGCGACGACGCCACGCGCGAGTGGCTCGAGGGCCTGAAGGCCAACGGCAAGACGTACGCCCACAACCTCGCCACGCTCGACGCGGTCGAGGCCGGCGAGGTCGAAATCGGCCTGGTCAACCACTACTACTGGTACGAGCGGGTCGCGGAGAAGGGCGAGGAGAAGGTCAACGCCGAGCTCCACTTCCTGCCCGGCAAGGACCCCGGCGCGCTGATCAACGCGGCCGGCGTCGGCATCCTCAAGGACAGCGGCCAGACCGAGACCGCCCAGAAGGCCGTCGACTACCTGCTGTCCAAGGAGGCGCAGACCTACTTCGCCGACACGACGAAGGAGTACCCGCTGGCCGCGGGCGTCACCAGCACCGTCGAGGGCCTGCCGCCGTTCGACTCCCTCCAGTCCCCCGAGATCGACCTCGGCAAGCTGGAGTCGCTCCAGGAGACGTTGGCCATGCTCCAGGACGTCGGGCTGGTCTGACGATCGTGAGCCCCACGGAAACCGCGAGCACGGCGGAGTCCGCGGAGTGCCCGGCCGGGGCACCTGCTCCGGCCGGGCGCCGGCGCGTGCGTACGACCCCGCGCGGGGCCGGCGCCGGTTCCGGCCGCAGACCTCCGCTGATCCTGCTCGTCCCCGCCTGCATCGCCGCTCTGTTCGCCCTGCTGCCGCTCGGTTACCTCGCAGTCCGCGCCCTCGAACGGGGGCCGGGCTACGCGTGGGAGGTCGTCGCCGACGAACGCACCCTCCAACTCCTCGGCCGCAGCCTCACCTTGACGACGGTCGTGGTGGCGGCCTGCCTGGTGCTCGGCATCTCACTGGCCTGGCTCACCGTGCGCACCGCCCTGCCAGGAGCCCGCGCCTGGTCGGTGCTGGCCACCCTGCCGCTCGCCGTGCCCAGTTATGTCGCCGCCTTCGCCTGGCTGGCCGCCGTGCCCCGGACCACCGGATTCGCCGGGGCCGCGCTCGCGCTGACCCTGGTGAGCTTTCCGTACGTCCACCTGCCCGTCGCCGCAGCGCTGCGCGGCATCGACCCGGCACAGGAGGAGGCCGCCCGCTCCCTCGGCAACGGCCCCCTGCGCACCTTCCTCCGGGTCACCCTCCCCCAGCTCCGCCCGGCCGCCGCGGGCGGGGCGCTGCTCGTCGCGCTGTACGTACTCTCCGACTTCGGCGCCGTCTCCCTGATGCGGTACGACACCTTCACCCGCGCCATTCACACCTCCTACCGGGCCTCCTTCGACCGCACCCCGGCCGCCGCGCTCAGCGTCGTGCTGGTGGTGATGACGGTGGCGCTGGTCGCCGCCGAGGCCCGCACCCGGGGCCGCGCGGGACACGCGAGGACCGGCGGCGGGACGGCACGCCCCGCTGTCCCGGCGCCGCTCGGACGCTGGCGGATCCCCGCCCTCGCCTGGTGCGGCGCGGTGACGGCCGTCGCGGTCGCCTTTCCGCTGGGCACCCTCGGCTACTGGCTGGCCGTCGGCACCTCCGCGACCTGGGACCTCGGCGCCCTGGCCGAGACCGCGTGGGCCACGCTGGGGGTCGCCGCGGCCGGAGCCGCCCTCACCACCCTGCTGGCCCTGCCCGTCGGGGTGATCGCCGCACGGCACCGTGGGCGCGGCGCCTCGCTGCTGGAGCAGGCCGCCTACGCGGGGCACGCGCTGCCCGGCATCACGGTCGCGCTCTCCCTGGTCTTCTTCGCGGTCCGCTACGCCTACCCGCTCTACCAGCAACTCCCGCTGCTGGTCTGCGCGTACGCCGTCCTGTTCCTGCCGGTCGCGGTGGCCGCCACCCGGGCCGCCGTCCTCCAGGCGCCGCCCGTGCTGGAGGACGTGGCCCGCTCGCTCGGCCGTTCACCCCTGCGCGTACTGCGCGAGGTGACGGTGCCGCTGGCCGCACCGGGGGTGGCGGCCGGTGCCGCCCTGACCTTCGTGGTCTGCATGAAGGAACTGCCCGCCACGCTGCTGCTGCGCCCCACCGGCATGGACACCCTCGCCACCCGGCTGTGGACCGAGACCGGAGCCGGTTCCTTCGCGGCCGCCGCACCCTACGCCGCAGCCCTCATCCTGCTCGCCGCCGTCCCCTCCTACCTCCTGGGCAGGCACCGCACATGAACGACCTCCACATCGAGCGACTCACCAAGTCCTACGGCCCCCAGGCCCCCGTCCTCCAGGGGCTGGACCTCTCGGTGCCGGGCGGCTCGCTGGCCGCCGTGCTCGGGCCGTCCGGCTGCGGCAAGACCACCCTGCTGCGCATCGTCGCCGGGTTCCTGCGCGCCGACTCGGGCGCGGTCACCGTCGGCGGACGCACCCTGGCCGGCCCCGGTGTCCATCTACCGCCGGAGCGGCGCCGCATCGGCATCGTCCCGCAGGAAGGGGCACTCTTTCCCCATGTGAGTGTGGCGCGCAATGTGGCCTTCGGCCTGACCGGTCTCGACCGCGGTGAGCGGCGACGGCGTACGGAGGAGATGCTGGACCTGGTCGGGCTCGCCGGCTACGGCGACCGGATGCCGCACGAGCTGTCCGGGGGACAGCAACAGCGCATCGCCCTGGCCAGGGCGCTCGCTCCCCGCCCCGCGCTCGTCCTGCTCGACGAGCCGTTCAACGCCCTCGACAGCGCGCTGCGCACCGGGGTGCGGGCGGATGTGCGCGCCGCCCTGCGGGCGACCGGAGCCACCGCGCTGCTCGTCACCCACGACCAGCAGGAGGCCCTGTCCACCGCCGACCTCGTGGCCGTCGTACGGCAGGGCCGGGTCGTCCAGTGCGACACCCCGCAGGACCTCTACCGGCGCCCCGCCGATCCTTGGGTCGCCGGTTTCGTAGGCGACGCCGTACTCCTCCAGGGCACGGTCGCCGACAGAAGGTCCACGGCCCACACACCGCTGGGCCCCGTGGTGTTGGCCTCACCACCGGACGGGCTGCACACCGGCACGGTCGTACTGCGCCCCGAGCAACTGCGGCTGACCGACGCAGACACCGCAGCGGTGAGAGGCACAGTGACCGACGTGTGTTTCTACGGCCACGACGCCAAGGTGACCATCGCCGTCCACGGCATCGACGGCACGGTGGACATCCGTGTCGCGGGCCCACTGCCGGTCGGCCCCGGCCAGGAGACCGGCATCCGCGTGACGGGCGAGGCCACACTCCACCCGTAGGCCCGCCATTTGCCGACGCGCCGGAGAACCCCAGGGGCGACCCGTCGTCCTACTCGAACCCGCTGTTCGTCCAGGTTCGCCAACGCTCCGGCAGCGGATCGCCCTCAGCGACGGACCGTTGCCATCTGCCCCGCGTAGACGAGCGGTGGAGCCGGACCTCTGATCCAACTGCCCGGCCCGCCGTGATATCGGGTGAACCGGTCCCAGGGTGGCGTGCGGAGGATCGTGCCGCAGATGAATCAGCGTGCCAGTCAGCCGATCGACGAAGACCAGTTGGTGGCGGGCGCCGGCTCCTTCGGCCCGCTTCCTGACCCCGCCTCGCGCAGCATGGCGGCGGCCTTCGACTCCGGCCTGCCACGGCACGGCCAACTCCTCTGTCAGGCAGGCCAGATGACGCCGCGAGATCCCCGTGAACAGCCGATGCGCAAGAACCGCCCGATTGACCATGATCGCGCGACACGACCGACATCGCACGCCCCTCTTCTCCAGGCCGTGCCGCCGGTGCGGGGCAAGCGCGGCCGACCCCGGCGTGGCCCGGACGTGGTGCTGGGCGACCGCGGCTACGACCACGACAAGTACCGCCGCCTGGTCTGGGACCTCGGCGTGAAGCCGTTGATCGCCCGCCGCGGCACCGAGCACGGCTCCGGCCTGGGCACCCAACGCCGGGTCGTCGAGCGCGCGTTCGCCCATCTGCACTGGTTCCGTCGCCTGCGGATCCGCTGGGAGATACGCGACGACATCCACGAAACCTTCCTCACCCTCGGATGCGCACTCATCTGCTGGAGACGCCTGAAGTCATTGCGGTAGGCGTTCTTAGCCGCATTGGACCGAACTCCCGCACACGGCAGGCAAGTTGCGGCGGACGCCTACACTCGCCCCATGAGGAAGCAACCTCCCCCGCCACCCCTCACCGAGGCCGAGACAGCCGAGGCCGAGCAGGAACTGGGTGTGTCCCTTCCCCTGGAATACCGGGACTACCTGCGCGAGGTGAGCGCCGGCGGGGCACTGGCCCGGCTGGAGCGGACCGATCGCGGTTGGTGGTGGGCCGGGAACGACGAGGCGATGCGGGCTCGGCTGGCCGTGCCCTTTCCGCACCCCGACTCCTATGACGAGGCCGACGACGAGTTGGTCGCGCGGGAGCCGCGGGCCGAGGCGTTCGAGGACGAGGCGGCGTACGCCGACGCATGGCGTGCCTGGGACGACGAGGCCGGCGAGTTCGAGGACATGAAGACCGCCGGTGCCGTGGTCGTGCAGGAGCATGGGTGCGGCTTCTCCACACTGCTGGCGGTGACCGGGCCGCTGGCGGGCACGGTGTGGTGGGACGGGCGGGCGACCTGCGACCGGATCGTGCCGCTGTCCCTGGACCATCTCGGCGGTGCCCGCCCGGTCCGGTTCGCGGAGTGGCTGCGGCACGGCTCGTGGGCCCTGCTGCCACCGGACTGGCCGCCCCACCCATCGACCCCCGTCGTCCCTCGCCAGCGGCTCAATTGCGGGTGAGTGACGAAATGCACCCCCTGGACTCCCGCCAGCCACACTGCCCTGGCGGCTGCCCTCGTAGTTCTTCCGTACGTGGGCCGCTCCGGTAAGCCTGTCGGGCAGAAGTGACAGCGGCGACCGAGTACGAGTACGAGTGCGGAGGTGACAGGGCGTGAACCACCGGGAGCGGGTCGCCGCGCGGATCGAGGAACTGCGCGGCGTACCCGGCCTCGCGGTCCGGCAGAGCGAGATCAGGCCGCCGGCGTCCGCCGCGGAACTGGCCGAAGCGCGCACCCTCGCCCGAAACCGTCTGCCCGAGGGCGTCGAGGATTTCTACACCCGGCTCAACGGGTTCACCCTCGCCTGGGACTACGCGCCGCCGGGCCAGAGCGGTCGGCCGACGGACTCCGGCTCGATCGACATCCTTCCGCCGGCCGAGGTCTTCTCCGACCGGCGAGAGACCATCTGGTTCGACGACTTCCCCGGCGGAGACCGCTTCGAGCCGGTCGAGCCGTTCGACTTCTTCAGCCCCGAGGCGTGCGCCGCCTTCTGCCGGCAGCCCGACGCTCCGCCCGGTGACGAGGTCCACTACCACTACCTCGGGGAGGGGCTGCGCCCGCTCGTCCCGTCCTTTCCCGGCTGTCTCGAACTCGCCCTGCTCACCTGCGGATACGCCGGATGGCACAACGCGCTGACCCTCGACGACCCGGCCTTACCGGAAGCGGCGGGCATCCGCGCCCGGATGCGACGGGTCGTCCCGAGGTTCAGCGACGACAAGCTCACACACTTCTCACGAGGGGGACACTGTTGACCGCTTCACCGAGAGACAGAGACCGGTCGGCTTCCGTACGGCGTTGGGGGGCCGGTCTGTTGGCGACGGTCTCCGCCGCCGCCCTGCTGTCGGTGCTGTCGCCTCATCCCGCTCGGGCGGCAGAGGACACCACCCGCTCGGCTTCCACTTCCTCGGTCTCGTCGGCGGATGACGCGCTGGCACGCCGCTACGCGCCGCGAATCTGGCTTCATCAGGACGAGTCCTACTTCCCGGACGCTGTCGAGCCGTTCCTGGCCAACACCCACCTCGAGACCCGTGCGGACAACGGCAACCCCAACCAGCAGTTCCTCGTGACCAACCAGGCGCTGGGCTGCGACTCCTGCACGAATCCGCCGTTCCTGGCCGGACAGCGCCCCAGCCAGAGCGCGGTTCCGGCCTACGCGGAGGTCGTACACCGCACCGACAACGGCAACCCGACCAACATCACCGACATCAACTACTGGACGTTCTTCCCGTACAACAACGGCAAGCGGGTCTGCGTCGGATGGTTCTCCCGCTGGGGCTGTGTCGGGGGCTACTCCACGTTCGGCAACCACGTCGGCGACTGGGAGCACGTCACCGTCCGCTTCGTGGACGACGTGCCGTACAGGGTCTCCATGGGCCAGCACGACGGTGGACAGACCTTCTCGTACGGCGGCCCAGAGGTCGACCTGATCGGCGATCAGCCGGTGGTCTACTCGGCGCAGGGATCTCACGGCATGTACCCCGACGCGCGACGCCACACCTACCGGAATCTGCCCAACGGCGACACCCTCAACGACGACACCGGCGCAGGCACGCTCTGGGACACCCGGCAGGCACTCAAGGTGTTCGCCTGGCAGCCCGTGGGCAGCTACACCGGCGAATGGGCCTGGCTGAACTACACCGGCCGCTGGGGCAACCCGAAGTCCGGCTGCTTCTTCTCCGAGGCCCTCAGCGGGGAATGCGTACTGAACAACGGCCCGGAGGGCCCGCCCAGGAAGTCCCTGTTCGACCCGCACATGCAGCCCCTGGACGGCGAGCCCGGTCTCCAGTGACGCCGGCCGGAGAGCTGCTCGACATTGGTCGCCGGCCCGAAGTCGACCGAGAGCGCCGGTGCCGGTCTGCCCACCCGGGTCGGTGGACCCCAGTAGGCGGTACTGGTGAGCGGCAGCGGGCCCGGGGTGATGTGGAAGACGTAGCCGAAGCGCCGGGCCATCGCGGTGAGTTGGGCGAGGTCCGTGCCCCGCTGGACGAGCACCACGCGGTCGAACGGCTGCAGATACCGCTCGGTGAGCAGCGGCTGGTCGAGCGCACCCGCCGGACCCCCGCGTCCGGCGGCGATGACCAGCTGGAATCCGGATCTGGCACTGTCGGACATGGTGACCTGCACCTGCTGGAGGTTCTCCACCAGCCGCGGCGGCGCCGGTACGGGCACCGTGGGGCCGAGGAGCACGGTGAGGTAGGAGCTCAGCAGGGCCATGCTCTCTCTCCTTCCACAGGTTTCCTTCCACGGGCCGGTACGGCGGCAGGGGCGCGGTCACGCCAGGGGGAACGGGATGGGGATCCGGGTCCCGATCCGGTCGGCAGCGGTGAGCTCGTCCGGATGGATCACCGGATGGGCGTCGCAGATCCGCCAGAACTGGGTGGGGTCGCCCAGAGCGGCGGCGGCGATCGTGTCCGGTCGGTCCCCGGGGGCGACCGTGTGCTCGGCGAGCGTGTGCGCACTGCCCGGCATGGGGAGCAGCCTGCGGCTCAGGCAGCGGACCTCGCGGCTGCCGCCGGCGCCGTCCGGGACGGTGGCGGTGACCACGTCCAGCGAGGCGTACCGGCTGGTCGGATCGGTCAACTGAACACCCCTCCGATGCCGCCGGTCACGGCCCGGCCCGCCGCCGACCGGGCGGAGAGCGTGGCCATGGCCTCCTTGGCGATCTGGTGGGCCAGGAAGAGATGGTGTCCCGGACTGGTGACCGACAGGTCGCTGTAGGAGAGCACCCGCAGTTCCAGGTCCGCCCGGGCCCGGATCGGGTTGAGCTGGGTGTCGTACGCCTGCTCGGTGATCGAGAAGGAGGTCAGCCGCACCGGGAGGACCCGGCCGGCTCCCCAGACCAGGAGGGTGAGCGGTGCCTCCGTCGGTACCAGTTCGATGGTGCCGACCGCCGTCAGCGCCAGGTTCTCCAGGACCACCGAGCTCTTGGGGTAGAGCAGCATCTCGAGCGCTGCCAGCTGGGGGTGGATGCCGAGGACCGCGGCCTGCGGATCACCGTCCGCCAACTGGTCGGTGGCGTCCACCTCGACCGCCAGGCTGATCGTCTCGATCGGGGCCCCGGTGAGGCGCAGCGCATCGCTGCGGGTACCGCCGGTCCCGTCGTCGCCCTCCGGTGTCCGGGCAACCAGTCGCCGGGTCATCTCGTCGGGGTTGTACTGGAACACCACCAGGCCGGCCAGCGGATTGGCCGGGTCGACCCCGACCAGCGCGCCGCGGGGAGTCCGGACCGCGTCCGTACGCCCGGTCATCGGCGCATGCCGTTGTCTGTCCGCATTGCGCGATCGTGACCGACCCCGCGTCACTCCGGCGTCACTGCCGCGTCACCGGCCGACGGCGGGCGAGTCAGGGTGCTGCCCTGCGATTTCAAGCTCGTCGAGTCCGCCCATGTCCGCCGGCGAACGGTGAACGAACCCCACCAATCGTCGAGCAGGTCCAGCAGCGTCTCGCGCTCGTCGGCTTCCACTCCTCGCGCAGCTTGGCGAAGGGCCGGGCCTTCTGCTTCGGCGGGCGCGTCATCTTTGCGGCGATCCGGTTCAGTTTGGCGCTGGCCCGCCCAGAGATCACTGGCAGGAACTGCTGCTCGCCGTCGCCGCCGTCGGCGGTCACGTACTCGTGCTCGAGCTCTGCCCGGCAGGCGACGATCTGGTCGCTGAGTGACGCAGAGCAATACGCCGACCGCGACCTTTCTTGTGTTGTGCCGCATCCCGTCGATGCGTCTTCATGACGAGGCTCACGAGGCCGACCGCGCCCTCAGAGGCATGCCCGTGGGTCCCGTGCCTGGCAGGTACATCGCCACCCACAGGCCGAGCCGCCTCCAGGCGGTGCGCGGCGAGCCGCCGATCGGAGCGGCCGGCCGGTCACGGCCCTCCGGGCGGTCCAGGCGCCGAGCCTCACGTTGCCCCGGGCGTCAGCACCGCTTCCAAATGAGCCGGTAGGAGGCGCCCGGGACGTCCGTCGAACCCATGGTGACCACGCTGGCGCGGTTGCCCGAGCCGGCGCTCACCTGCAGGGATGTGTTGACGTTGAGGTACCGCTGCGAGCCACACGGTGCCCAGACCAGCCGGTTGTCCGGCACGCTGTCGGACACAGCCCAGTCATCCTGGTACGGCCCCGTCAGCGGGTGGGACTGGAAGACGTCGTCCGTCGTCCCCTGGAAGTAGTAGTCGGACTTGATGGTGGCGGTCGCGCGCGCGGGCAGCGAGGCGTGGCCGCGGTGGTCAAGCCCGAAGAGGGCGTAGGTGTAGGACGCCGGGGCTTTGACGTCCAGGACGAGCTGGCAGTTCTTCCGCGCGTCGGCCGGTCCGGCATTGCCACCGGCCTGGGCGGTGTAGGCGTCGTACGTCACTGTGAGCGTGGAGTTGTCGGGGGACACCGTGGCACCAGCCGTGCCCGCCGGGCACCCGGAGCCGTTGATCGTCTTGATCACGACCTGGGCCCCCTCGGCCGGCGCGTCGGCGGCCGCCGACCCGGGTTGGACCGACAGCAGCCCGAGGCATAACGCCGCCAGTGCTCCGCTGGTGGCGAGAAGACGAGACATGACTCTCCAATCGCAGTACGGCTGGTGACGGAGCCCCACAGGCATGACGCGGGGCGGCCGCCCTCACCCGCTTCGGTCGCCGGAGCAGGTTCGGTCATCGGTGCATGCACGGCGGCGGAACTGTCCGTACGGGTTCGGGGGACGGTCGTGCGGTCATCACCGCGGGCCGCAGCGGGCCCCCCGGGGTGGGAGCGCGCCCACTATAGGGGGAGCCTGCCACCTACGAAAGAGACGAGTGCGGCGCAACCTCCGGAACAGCAGGCGGGCGGCGGCGAATCCGTCGTACAGGTCGCGGGGCGTCATCAGAAGGAGGGGCACCTACCGACAGTCGCCCAGCGTGTGGAAACGTTCCGTGACGAGGCCCTTGACGGACATGTCCGCGCTGGTGTCCTTTATGGCCTT